>JAYUUW010000180.1:0-2928 GCA_043754665.1 Anaerolineales bacterium
ACTGATCGCCGCGCCAGAAACGGCGAGTGAGCCGGTGGCCGAGGCCGCCGCGCCGGTTGAGCCGCCGGCCGAGCCGGCCCCCGCCAAGGGCCGCAAGCGCGGCAAGAGGGCCAAACCTGCCGAGGTCAAGGCTGAAGGCGTGATTCCGGCCGAAGCGGTGGCGGCGGGCGCGAATGCCCTGGCCGACGTCGCGCAGGCCGCGCAGAACGAGCCGGCGCCCGACTTCCAGCCCGTGTCGGACGCGAGCCTGACCGACATGACGCCCCTAGGGTTGGAGGCGCAGCTAGAAGCGCTGTTGTTCGTGGCCGACGGCGCGACGCCCGTGGCGCGGCTGGCCGAGGCGCTGGAAGTCCACCCGCGCGAGGTCGAGTCCGCGCTGACCATGTTGGGCGAGAGCTACCGCCATCGCGGCCTGAGCTTGCAGCGCTTCCGCGACAAGGTGCAGCTCACCACGGCCCCGGCCGCGGCGGGACAGGTGGAGCGCTTCTTGGGCCTGGCCGCGGCCACGCCCCTCAGCCGGGCGGCGCTGGAGGCGCTGGCGATTATTGCCTACCAGCAGCCGGTCACCCGGCCGCAAATTGAGGCGGTGCGCGGCGTGAACTCCGACAGCGTGATCAAGAACCTGCTGAGCAAGGGGCTGGTCGAGGAGGGCGGGCGCGCCGAAGGGCCCGGCCGCCCGGTGCTGTATTCCACCACGCCCGAGTTTATGCAGCACTTTGGCATCGCCACCCTGTCGGACCTGCCGCCGCTGACCCTGCCCGAGGCGGCCCCCACCGGCCTGACGGCCGATGAACTGCTCAAGGGTTAGGGGCCGGGCCGCCGCGTTAATCTGGCTGTAAGCCGGTTATGCGACCATAGTCGGGGAATTCGCGCCAAGCGCGCGCTGGCGGTGTATAAACTTGCGGAACTAATACCCTGATGGCCGAAACGACCCTGGTGGCGGAGCATGTGCGCGACTGGCTAGCGCGAGGGGCAGCGGGCGACGAAGCCGCCTGTGCCGCCCTCTACGCGCACTTTAGCCCGGCCGTGCTGCGGCTGGCGCTTGGCCTACTGGGCGACCGCCAAGACGCCGAAGAAGTGGCCCAAGACGCGTTCGTCTACGCCCTGCGCAACCTCAGCCGCTACGACCCGGCGCGCTCGGCCTTCTCCACCTGGCTGTACACCATCACACTCAGCCGCTGCCGCAACAAACGGCGGCGCAAGTGGCTGACGCTGCTGCCCTTGGAGCACGTGGCCAATGACCGCCGCCGGCAGCCAGATCGGCTGATCGAGGCCATGCTAGAGCGGCGCGGGGTGCGGGCGCAGGTGTGGGACGCCTTACAGGCGTTGCCGCCGCGCCTGCGCGAGCCGGTGGCCCTGCGATATTTGATGGAACTACGTTATAAAGAAGTGGGCGAGGCGCTGGGGTGCAACCCCAAGACGGCCGAGTCGCGCACGCGCCAGGGGCTGCACGCCATGCGCGTAACTCTGCGCGCCCTGGGCGTGGAGCCGGAAAGCGAGATGGTGGAACAGTGGGTCTGGTAACGCCGCACGTTGACGCTGACCTGGCGGCATATGTCGAACGCCGGTTGAGCACCAGTCGCCACGCGCAAGTGGAGGCCCACCTGGCCGTCTGCCGCGCCTGTCGCGCCGCCGCCGCTGAGACCGCTGCGCTGGTCGATGCCCTGCAAGCCACGCCGGCCGCCCTGCTCCCGGTGGAGCGCGGGGCCGGCCAGCACTGGCCCGAAATTTGGGCGCGGGTGGCCGCCTCGGCATCTGCTCGCCCCGTGGCGCGTACGCTCCCGCGCCTGAGCTTCTATGTGAGCCTGATGGCCGTGGCCTTTAGCGCGGCGACACTGCTGCCGGGAACCTTTGGCCTGCGCCCGGCCGTCACCGCCGGCGTGGTCGAGACGCCGGTGACCGTGGCGCTGACGCCGCGCGCCGCCCAACTCGGCCAGGCCGAGCCGATGACTCTGGCGGCGGTCAGCGTCAGCGCCGACGCTACGCTGGCGGTGGCCCTGGACGCTATTGCCACCCCCGCCGGGCCTGCGCCCGCGCCTACCCCCAAGACGGGACCGTAACGATAGTCATGGAAGAACGCTTACAGAAACTCATGGCCCGCGCCGGGCTGGGCTCACGCCGCACCTGCGAAGATATGATTGTTGAAGGGCGCGTGACCGTCAACGGCAAGCGGGCGGAGTTGGGCCAGAAGGCCGACCCGGCGCGCGATGTGATTGCCGTGGATGGCGAGAGCTTGCAGCGGCCCGAGCGGCTGATCTACATCATGCTCAACAAGCCGCGCGGCGTGGTGTCGTCGCTGTCGCCGCAGGGCGACCGGCAGACCGTGCGCGACCTCATCAAGCTGCCCGGCCGCCTGTACCCCGTGGGCCGGCTCGATGTGGATAGCGAAGGCTTGATCCTGCTGACCAACGACGGCGAACTGACCGACCACTTGACGCACCCGCGCTACGAGTCGGAGAAGGAATACCGCGTGCTGGTGCGAGGCGAGCCGCGCTCGGACCAGCTTTCGTCATGGGAGAAGGGCGTGGTGCTCGAAGGCAGCCGCACTGCCCCGGCCGTGGTCACCCGCGAAGAGCGCGCCACCGGCGACGCAGGCACCTGGCTGCGCGTCATCATGCACGAGGGCCGCAAGCACCAAATCCGCGATATCGGCGGCCAATTGGGCCTGCCGGTGCGCCGGCTGGTGCGCGTGCGCATGGGCGGCCTGACGCTCGGCGACCTGCCGCTCGGCCAGTGGCGCGAGCTGAAGCCCGACGAAGTGAAGCAATTGCGCGCGCCGGGTCTGCCGGCTTCTGCGCGCCCGCCCAAGCGCGAGGGGCGGCCGACCAGCCGCCGCTCGCCGGACCGGCCGGAGCGCGGCCCCAGCCGCCCGCCGGGCCGAGCGCCCGGCCGCCTGTACCCCGTGGGCCGGCTCGATGTGGACAGCGA
>JAYUUW010000181.1:0-4766 GCA_043754665.1 Anaerolineales bacterium
GAGGCCGACGCCATCTTCGGCAAGCGCTCCGAAGTCAAAGACGCCCACGACCGCTACGCCAACATCGAAGTCAGCTACCTGCTGCAACGCATGGAAACCTACGACGGCATCACCGTGCTGGCGACCAACCTGCGCGCCAACCTCGATGAGGCCTTCACCCGCCGCCTGCAATTCGCCGTCGACTTCCCCTTCCCCGACGACGCCTACCGCGCCCGCATCTGGCAGGCGCTGTTCCCGCCCGGCGTGCCGCGCGCCGATAACCTGGATTTTGCGCTGCTGGCCCGGCGCTTCAAGCTGGCCGGCGGCAACATCCGCAACATCATCATCAGCGCCGCCTACCAGGCCGCCGCCGATGGCGGGCAAGTGAAGATGGAACACCTGCTGCACGGCGCGCGGCGCGAACTGCAAAAGATGGGCCGCCTGATTAAAGAAAAAGAGATGACCTATGGCTGAGGCAGCGCCCGGCCCGCTCCTCGCCACCCTGATGGCCTATTTTGACGAGGACGGCTGGCTCTACGAACTGCGGGCCGCCGACGCCGTGCTGCGCCTGCCCTTCCGGGGCGAGGCGGGCAATTGGGTGTGCTTTGCCCAGGCGCGCGAGGCCCAGGCCCAGTTTGTCTTTTACTCGGTCTACCCGGTGCTGGTGCCGCCCGCCCGCCGCACCGCCATGGCCGAACTGCTTACCCGCGCCAACTACGGCCTGGTGCTGGGCAACTTTGAGCTAGATTTTAACGACGGCGAGGTGCGCTTCAAGACCAGCCTCGATATCGAGGGCGCCGAGCTCATCCCGCCGCTGATCCAGGCCTGCGTGTATGCCAACGTCATCATGATGGACCAATACATGCCGGCGATTGTGGCGCTGCTGGCCGAAGACCTTGAGCCGGCCGCGGCCCTGGCGTTGGTTGAGGGGCGGTAGACCCGCCGCCGCGCCGTGGCCGCCGCCGACCCGGTTGACCCGCGCATCGTCTATTCGCCGGGGTACGATCTCACCTTCCTGGGCCTAGAACGGCTGCACCCCTTCGACGGCCGCCGGTCGACCCGCGCCTGGCGCGCCGCCCGCCGCACGCTCGGGGCCGCGCTCGACCAGCGCACCCTGCGCCCCACCCACCCCATCACTCGCGCCCAACTGCTGGCCGTGCACACCCCGGCCTACCTGGCCCGCCTGCAAGCGCCGGCCTACGTGGCCCAGGTGCTCGAACTGCCCGTCCTGGCGCGGCTGCCGCGCTTCCTCATTGACTGGCGGCTGCTGCGGCCCATGCGGCTGGGCACCCAGGGCACGCTGCTGGCGGCCCAGGCGGCGCTGCGCGGCGGGCTGGCCTACAACCTGTTCGGCGGCTTTCACCATGCCAGCCGCGAGCAAGGGCAGGGCTTCTGCTGCTACGCCGACCTGCACGTGGCGCTGGCCGCGCTGCGCCAGGCCGGGCAACTGGCCCCCGCCGACCGGGTGCTCATCCTCGACCTCGACGCCCACCAGGGCAACGGCCACGAACGCCTGGCCCAGGCCGACCCGCAGGTCTTCATTGCCGATGTTTATAACCGTGACAGCTTCCCAGGCGACTGGGAAGCCCGCCGCCGCATCGACCTCGACCGGCCGGTGAATCCTGGCACTGACGACACCGCCTACCTGCGCCTGCTGCGCAGCTTGCTGCCGGAGGTGGCGGCGGCCGGGCCTTTCCGGCTGGCCTTCTACATTGCCGGCGCCGATGTGGCCGCCGACGACCCGCTGGGTGGGCTGGGCCTCTCGGGCGACGCGCTGCTCACCCGCGACCGGCTGGTGCTCACGGCCCTGCGCGCGGCCGGCGCGGCGGTGGTGGTGCTGGCCGGCGGCGGCTACGGGCCGCAGAGCTACCTGCACCTAGCCAATAGCCTGAGCTATGTGGTGGCGCAGAGCGGCGCGGCGGGTTAAGGGCGGGGGGCCGTTTGGGGCGCGCACCCGGCGCACGCGTCAGCTTGCCGTCAGGTTAGAATTGCACCCTGGCGTCAGAATGGGTTTGGGGTATACTGGGCCAACTTCGACCCGATATTTACAATTCATGCGTAGTCCGAAACAGCCGAGCGGGCTAGTTTAAACCCGTTTCGGCCGGATTTTTTAGCCAGCAGTGAGTGTCATGGGTGGAAACTGAGTGACAGGTGCGCCGGTTCAGCGACAGGCGAGGCATGCATGATCGATGATTTGGATGAGGCCTTGCGCGACCTGCTGGTGCGCGAGCTGCCAATCCGCAATAGTGAAGTCGATATTACCTTCGACCAGCCTAAACGTGACTGGGCTGCCCGCTTGAGTCGTCCGACCCTCAACCTCTACCTGTACGATCTGCGCGAAAATCTCAAACTGCGCCGCGAAGCCAGCCAGCGCGAAATTGAACGCCGGCCGTCCAGCGTCATCTCCCTGCGCCCGGCCATCCGCATGGACCTGAACTACCTGGTGACGGCCTGGGCCACCGACCCCGGCGACGAGCACCGGCTGCTGGCGCGCGCGCTCATGGCGCTGCTGCGCTTCAAAGAGCTGCCCGACGACATCTTGCCCGAGAACCTGCAAGACCAGCCCAACCCCATTCCGATCAAGGTCTCGCAGCCCGATACGCTCGACAAGCCCAGCGACCTGTGGAGCGTGCTCGACAACCAGCAGCGCCCCGGCATTGTGCTGACGGCCACGGTGGCCTTCAACCCCTACTCGCCGGTCGAGCAGCCGCTCACGCGCACGGCCGAGGTCAATTTTGGGCAGAAGAATGTCCCGGCCGACAGTTCGCACGGCTATGTGTCCATCAGCGGCAGCATTCGCAGCAAAAAACCGCTGCAAAACGTGCAGATTATGCTGCTGGAGCGCGGCACGCTGGCCGAGATGCAGCCCAGCGGCGAATTTGGGATTCGCAATCTCAAGCCAGGTGACTATACTCTGCGGCTGACCGCCGACGGCGTGAAGCCCAGCCAGCATAAGATCAAGGTCCCCTCGGCCAGTTACGATATCGAGCTCTAGCGGCGGCGGTGTTTCCCGCCGTCCAGGGGCCGCCCGAGGCTTGCCGGCACCGCGCTGTGAGCGCGCGCCGGCCTCACCCAACTCAAGTGTGCGATTGGCGACCTGGCGCCGGACCCTACGCAATGATATGGAGTCCGGGCCGGGTGGTAGGCACAGCCTGAGCTGCCGTGAGGTTCTTGCGGAAAGGAGGTTGCAGATCGCGAGCGACAGCCATCACAAGGGCATGATCGGCGGCACGGCCCTACCGGCCTTGGCCAACCGCAGCCCGGCCAGTTGTACGTTCCAGCGGAATGTCAGTATGACCACACCCACCCGAAAGTAGGGAAAGGAGTTCAGCATGCCGGAGTATTTATCACCTGGGGTTTACGTCGAGGAAATCGACCGCGGCCCCAAGCCCATTGAGGGCGTGGGCACGGCCATGGCCTGCTTTGTCGGCTTCACCGAGAAGGCGCACATGCTCGAAGTCGTGGATGGCGAAACCGTCACCCGCGATTTGTTCAACCGCCCGCAGTTGGTCACCAATTGGTCGCAGTACGTCGAGCGCTTCGGCGCGTTCGTGCAGGGCGCCTATCTGCCGCAGGCCGTCTATGGCTACTTCCAGAACGGCGGCTCGCGCTGCTACGTGCTCAGCGTTAAGACCATCCCGCGGGCCCAGGCCACCCTCCTGAACAGCGAGGGCAAGACCGGCCTGTTGGTGCGCGCCAAGCAAGCCGGCTTCGACGGCCTGCGCCTGCGCGTGCGCATTGACGCGCCGCAGTTGGCCGCCCCCGCCGCCCCCGAAAAGGGCAAGGGCAAGACCAAGGACGCGGCGGAAGGCGAAGCCCCGGCGGCCACCACGGCCGACGGCGCTACCCCGCCCTTCACCGTCACCGTGGAGCGCGAGAAGGCCAGCGGTGGTTGGGCCGTGCAGGAAACCCTCTCGGAAGTCAGCCTGACCGAAGTCGAGACCGAGAACGGCGCCAAGCACATCGGCGTGGCGTACAAAGAAAACCGCCGCCCGCAGTTCATCGACCTGGTGGTGCCCGAGGGCAACACCCTGCCGCTGGCCAAGCTCTGGCCGCGCGAGCAGCAGCAGTCGCTCAACATTGAAAACCGGCTGCTGGCCGCCCCAACCACCGGCGACTTCCAGGGCGAAATTCTGGAGCGCACCGGCATCGAAGGCCTGGAAGCCATCGACGACATCACCATAGTGGTCGTCCCCGACCTGATGACGGTCATGCCCGGCCAAAAGCTGGACCTGGCCACCGTCAAGTCGGTCCAGACCATGATCATCGCGCACTGCGAGCGCCTGGGCGACCGCGTGGCCATCCTGGATGCCCCGCCGAACCTCTCGCCCCAGGCCGTGAAGAAGTGGCGCATGGATATCGCCGGGTACGACTCGAGCTACGCGACCCTGTATTACCCGTGGATCGAAGTCAACGACCCGACCACCAACCGCCCCATGCTGGTGCCCCCGGCGGGCCACATGGCCGGCGTGTGGGCCCGCAGCGACAACACGCGCGGCGTCCACAAGGCCCCCGCCAACGAAGTCGTGCGCGGCGCGACCGGCCTGGCCTACAACGTCACCAAGGGCGAGCAAGATACCCTCAACCCCATCGGCGTGAACTGCGTCCGGGCCTTCCCGGGCATGGGCATTCGCGTCTGGGGCGCCCGCACCCTGTCGAGCAACCCCTCCTGGCGCTACATCAACGTCCGGCGCCTGTTCAACTTCGTCGAGAAGTCCATCGAGCGCGGCACGCAGTGGGTGGTGTTTGAGCCCAACGAACCGCGCCTGTGGGGCCGCATCCGCCGC
>JAYUUW010000182.1:0-2894 GCA_043754665.1 Anaerolineales bacterium
GAGCTGGACTTAACGCACCGGCGCGATACGCAGATCAGCGAGCTGAGCGGCGGCCAGCAGAAGCGCGTGTCCATCGGCGTGGAGCTGCTTACCAAGCCAGGGCTGTTTTTCCTGGACGAGCCGACTTCCGGCCTGGACCCTGGCACCGAAACCGAGCTGATGCAGCTCATGCGCCGCCTGGCCGACCAGGGCCGCACCATCGTGCTTATCACCCACGCCACCAAGAACGTAATGCTGGCCGACCGGGTGGTGTTTTTGGCGCGCGGCGGCTACCTGGCCTGGTTTGGCCCGCCGGAAGAAGCCCTGATGTACTTCGACCAGTTCCGCTCTGATCGTCAGCGGCGCACCAAGCCGATCGAGTTCGACGACATATACAACCTGCTGGACCACGAGGAGCTCGGCGCCGGCAAGGACTGGGCCGAGCGCTACCGCCAGCACGAGGCTTACCAGAAGTACATTGCTCGCCCGCTGGGCGAGGACCGGCCCAAGGGCAGTAAGACCGCCCAGGCCAGCGCGGTGCGCAACAAGCGGCGGCCAGTGTCGGCGCTGCGGCAGTTTATGATCCTGTCGGCCCGCAGCCTCAACATCCTCATCCGCGACCGGGCTACGCTGGGGCTGATGCTGTTGTCGGCGCCGCTGATGGCGGCGCTGGACTTCGTCCTGGCCTTTGGCGTCGGGCGCAACCCGTTTGGCTTTGAAGGCGGCGACTTCAATAACGTCATCGTCACCCTCATCGTGCTGACCAATACGGCCATCTTGGTTGGCGGCTTGGTGATGATGCGCGAGCTGGTGAAAGAGCGTGAGATTTACAAACGCGAGCGCATGGTCAACCTGCGCCTGTCGTCATATATCTTCTCCAAGCTGTGGTTTGCGCTGGTGCTGGCGCTGTACCAGAGCTTCTGGTTCACGCTCATCCGCCACCTGGCCTTCGACATGCCCGGCGGCGTGGCTGAAATCTTTTACTTCTTTATCACCGTGTTCTTGATGGTCCTGGCCGGCATGATGATGGGCCTATTCACGTCGGCCATCACGCCCAATGCCAACGCCGCGCCGCTGATCCTGGTGATGTTCATCCTGCCGCAGATCGTATTGAGCGGCGCACTGGTGCCCCTGCCCGGCTTTGCCAGCGCCCCGGCTTCCAGCCGCTGGGCCTTCCAGGCGGCGATTGCCATAGGCGGCGCCGGCTCGGATGTGGCCGGCGACTCGTGCTGGGTGGACCTGACCGCCGCCGAGCGCGACAGCATGACGCGCGAGGAAAAGGATACGCAGTGCGCCTGTCTGGGCGCCAACGCGCTGCGTGAGACCAGCTGCAACTTCCCCGGTCTGGCCGAGTTTTACGACGCAGCGATAGATGCGCCCGACCCGGTTAAGCCGGCCGAGCCGGGCAACCAACCCGAGCCGCCGGTATTTCCTGAAGCGCCCGAGTCGCCTGTGTTCCCCGACGCGCCCGAGTCGCCCGTGTTCCCAAAAGCGCCTAAGCAGCCGGCGGATCTGTCCGATCCCTTGGCGGTGCAGGCGTACCTGGCCGCCCTGGAAGACTACAACACTGAATCAACGGCCCTGCGCGAGGCGTTCGAGGCTGACCTGGAGGCCTACACCGACGAGTCGACGGCGCTGCGTGAGCAATATGAGGCCGACCTGTCCGACTATGACGCCCAGGTAACGGCACTGAACGATGACTTTAAGGCCGATCTGGACTCCTTCGAGCAAGAGCAGGAAGACTACAAGGCGGCCATCGAAGTCTACCAGGATGATCTGACCGAGATCGAGACCGACCGCGCTACCGCTATCGGTTCGGCCGAGGCCTCCATTAGGCGGTTCTACGAGGACTACGGCTGGACTTTCGTCAACCAGGATGACCGCCGCCCCTACCTGCGCGTACTCCTCACCACGTGGCTGGCCCAGTCGATCATCATAGCTACCCTGTTTGTGGGAACAGTGCTGGTCCAAAAGAGCCGGGACGTGCGGTAGACGCCATTCAAAGCGCTTATGACAGAACAGGGCTCCGCACGATGGTGCGGAGCCCTGTTGTTTTGTGCCCAACGCTGTTTCCAGTCGTTATTAATGACCGCCGCCACGTGGTGACCCAACTAAGGCGCTTGGTAGCGGTGGGCCATTTGCCCGGCCTAGGCGCCAAGCGGCTGGGCTAGGCCCCCCGCGCGTCACGTAGTTTACGCTCAACTTCCGGCGCCGCTGCACGGCTTAGGTACCCCGTGAGTTGGCGCTCCCTCGCCGCGTATGCCCTTGACTTACCGGCGCGCCTCGGCCGCCACATCCAACTCGACTTCCGCCGCAGTTTCTGCGTTTGCCCGCCCCAAACGCATCCAGGCCAGCACGGGTGAGGTGGCAAATGTCGTAACCAGCGCCATGACCACCAACATCGTAAACAGCGCCGGTGACAGGACACCGATGTCGAGACCGATGTTGAGCACGACCAACTCAATCAGCCCGCGGGTGTTCATGAGCACCCCCAAGCCAGCCGCTTCGCGCCAACTGATGCCGCTGAGGCGGGCGGCCAGGAAGGAGCCGCCAAATTTGCCGGCGGTGGCGACGAGGATGATCAGCCCACAATATAACCAGGCCTGGGGGCTGTCTAGCAGCTGGATGCTGGTGCGCAGGCCAGTGTAGGCGAAGAACAGCGGCAGCAGCAAAACCACCAGCAAGCTCTCGAGCTTATCAGTGAGGTGGCGCACCAGGCCAGGATGCTTAGGCATAACCACGCCCGCCAGGAAGCCGCCAAAGAGCGCGTGGACGCCCAAGTGCTCGGTGACCCACCCGGAGGCCAAGGCCGCCACCAGGGCTAGCGCCAGAACGTGGTTGGTCACTTTGCCTTGGCGCACAAAACTGGCCTCGAGCGGCTTGAGCAGCCGGCGGGCGCCGTACCACATCAGCCC
>JAYUUW010000183.1:0-4596 GCA_043754665.1 Anaerolineales bacterium
CCCAGCGCCAAACCCAGGGTCACCCAGCGCAGTTGGGCGCGCGTGATGGCCTCGCGCAGGATGAGCCAGTTGTGAACCAGGGTGACAGCCAAGGTCAACACCGTGCCCGCCAGTATGGCCACGAAGATTGGCAAGTACAACGACTGCCAGCGTCCATCGAGTTGGCCCAACTCCTGGGCGCTAGCGACTAGCGCGGCCGCGGCCGGCGCACCGTAGAGCAGCGCCGGCACCAGTCGCGGGAAACGCCGCAGCGGAGCCTTGACCACGGGAAAACTGAGTGCCACCAGCATGATCGAGGGGAAGAAGAACCAGAACCAGCCGGTGCCTTCCAGGCTGAGCAGAGCCCGGAGCCAAGGCGGCATGGCCCCCACGTATAACTCTGACACATTGAAACCGAAGGCCTGCACGGCAAAGTAATAGCAGAAGGTCAACAGTAGATAACGCGCACCCAGGTTGTCGGGCCGCATCAAAAATGCGAATAGGGTAACGGCAAAGGCCACCGTCGCGACTACAAGATCCCGTGGCTGTGCCAGGCGACTGCCTAGGGCCTGCCACAAGGCCGTCGGCCCGGGCGCAGCCAGGGTCACGGGCACCCTCAGCGACTGCCCGTCGCGCAGCAAGGTGTATAGCAGCACATCCCCGGCACGGGCACCGAGGCCCACTGGCGCGCGGCCGTTGACGGCCAACTGCTCGTCCCCAATGGCCAGCACGACATCGCCGGTTCGCAATGGCGTTGGTCCGGGGTGGAAATAGAGATTCAGGGACGTGGCGCCCGTTTTCGAATTGCGGCTTATGGTCCAGCCATCGGAAGGATAGTTGAGCGCTTGCAAAGACGAAAAGGCCGCCACTGCGCTCCAGCCCAGCGTGATGGCGACCACCAACCACGCGCCGAGGTCGAAGCGGCCGGCCTTCATGGCTCGCCACCCCGCTCTGGCGCCGTTGTCGCCACACCAGTCGCCGGCCGGAGCCAGAGGTTCACCCGAGCCGGCTGCATGGTGTTTTCTGCAACGTCTACCAGTTGGGCGTCGGGTCTGTTTACGCGAACGACGTGGGTCATCCGAGCGTTTGCCTCGTCTCGGCTATCAAGTAACGCTCACAGGCGGGCCGGTGAACAGGGCCATGAGATCGTCCCAGTCCACATGCGGCTGGGGCTGGCCGCGCCGAGCAAAGTACCGGCGAGTGGCCGCGCGCCCGTTGCGAACGAAGTGTACGTAGCTGCGCCAGCCGCCGATGCCCATGCCGGCGATGAACTGCTGCGGCCGAAGCACCCACGCGCCGCCGACGCCGGGCCGCGCCAGCTCGCCGCGCACCACAAAGCTCTTCAAATTCCATAGGCGCTCGTCGTGTGTGTGGCAGAGCAGGCACGCCGGACCGGGCTGCAGGGGCACCACCGCGGGCAAGGCCATCTGCAGCCACTGTTGGGCCGGCACCAACACCGGCCGGCAGCGCAGGCTGAACAGGTCGCCGGCCGGGTCGAGGCCTGACAGGACCGCGTTAGAAAACTCCGGCAGATATTTCTCAAGCTGCTGCCACATTCGGTGCCTCCAGGGTGTGCGGGGATCGCTCGAAGTCGCCGCCATCCCACCAGGTCAGGCGGCGCGGGGTCACAAAGATAAGCACGCGCACGAAGTACCACTCCATTACATAGCGCGTCAGTGGGTTGGCGAGGTATAAGCGCACGCCGGGCTGCGTCCCCAGCATGCGGCGTGCCTGCCGGGAGAGGTGAGCAAGCAGGTCCAGCTCCAGCCCCGCGGCGCCTGTCAGGACCCGGTCGGGCGCCTGCGCCACACCCTGGACCAGCACAGCCGGCGGGGAGGCTAGGCCGCTGCCGGTCGGGTTCGAGAACAGCAGGGACACGCGCGGGTCGCGGCGCACATTGGCCGCCTTCTGCGCCAGGGCCACCGGGCTAGCAATGACAAATTGCCCGCGCTCGGACCAGTAAGTGGGCAGGGTGGGCCAGGCCACCGGCACGCCGCCTTTGCCCAGCGTGGTGAACTCGCAGGTCAGAAAGCTGCGGAAGACCGCCTCGACTTCAGGCGGCATTGTCGACAACGGCAGCATCATCGTCGTCCAATCCTTTCGGCCGGCTTGAGCCACAAGCTAGTGTGCACGGGCTGCATCGACTCGTCTACCACGGTGAGCAGGCGCGATGATAGATTTTCCAGGTCCACTTCGTCGCGCGCGCTCGCAGCAAAGCCTGCCAGGGTGCGCGCCGCGTCGTACTTTTGCCGGAAGAAGCGCCGATCAATGGTGCGCTGCACGCGCGAACGAAGCGGTACGAACAGGGCCGCAATCACCAGCGTCGAGAGCACATTGGCGAGAGCCGTCCCCTGCCCGGTGAGCCGCGTCAGCGCCGGCTGCAGCACCAGCACGCTGCCGAAGTAGGCCAGCGCCAGCACCGCCGTCAGCACCGAGTAGATCAGCGTGCGACGAAGGATGACGTCAATGTCCCACAGCCGGTAGCGTAGGATGGCGATGATGATGGCCGCCGGAATGAGGATAAAAATCGCCCGGAAGAGGAGGCCTAATAACAACGCCTGCTGGAGTGCCCGTCCGAGCGCCTCCGGCGGCGGTGGCCGAAAGGTGGCGGGGCCCACCAGCAAAATTAACACGAACGCGGCCGCCAACACCGCGACCACCCACTTGATTTGCTGCCTTTGGACGGGCGACGAGCGGCGGGCGTAACGATAGATCTGGCTTCCAATGGCCGTGAATACCAGTCCCATACCTACCCACAACACTAGCCCGGATGCCAACAAGAGACTATCCGAAAAAAACCATGCCAGTAGGTTGGCGCCCAGCCACACGAGCGGCATCCAGCGGGTCCAGCGCGGCACGAAGCGGCCGTCCGGGAAGAGATAGAACAGCATGAACATGATTTGCCAACCTGCCGCGCCGAGCAAGTCCATCAGTCCGGTCAGCGCCGGGAGGCGCTCAAGCACCGGATCGACGAGCGTGAAGTCTAGGCTGACCAGCAAAAAAGAAAACGTCAAATACAACCCAAACCAATCGTCCGACTTGCGCCACAACAGGAAGAGGCCAAAACTCATGCCAATCAGAGTGAAGGTCAGCGCAACCACGAACAAAAATGACGGCAAGCCGGTGGCCGGCCAGTTCAGCTCTGCGAGGGCGGCCTGCGTCTCACCCGCCGTCCAGAATTCGTTCGGCTTGAACTCCAAGACGTGGCGCGCGGCGTAGTCGGGGAAGAGCAGGCCGCCCAGCACGACCAGGCTAACTTGAAAAATCGCATAGGCAATCAGCGCGAGGCGGGCGAGCCGCTGGAGTTGGCCCATGAAGGCGGCGTTCACAGTTTGCTCCGACGCGCCAATGGTACGGGCCGCGTCCCGGATAACGTCGATCGACCCGGCAAGCAAAGGGCTGCCCGTTGGCAGATCGCAACCCGCGCGCTGCGGCGACCCACATGTGGCGAATAGATGAGAGGCAGCCGCAGGTTGGCTTCGGCCAACCTGCGGCCGTTGCCGAACCTACCGTGCATGGGCGCGGCCGGACAGGAGGCCCAAGGCCGCTCCGAATATCAGGTGGGCAATGGCGAAATGTACGGCGGGGACATCCTGGAGGAATGGCCCCCAGGCTGGCAGCAGCACTCCGGCCGCGAGCGCGTACAGGCCCAGCCCGTACACAGCACCCGCCGCACCTCGACCGAGCACGCCGCGCCAGCGGCGACCTAGGTAATTGCTGCCCAAGCCAAACAGCGAACCATAAATGCTGGCGACCGCCAGGTGCGCTAGGGCGCCAACGGCCGGGCTCTGACCGGAGGCCGGATCGAATCGGCCGATGGTGGTGAGTATGCCTTCGCCGTAGGCAAGGCCGGCCACGACCAAATAAGCCGCCATCAGTAGGCCGGCGCCGGCGCCGGCCAGGAGCCCATCCACAGCAGCATCGCCAAGCGTGCGACGGGCGGCAGCAGTGTATTGCATCAGCATCTCCTGGCCGTTTCCGGCATTTCGCGCCACTATTCGATATTCTTCCTCCACTTTATATGGGGCGCATCCCGGGAGCGTTACGAAGAGCGTTACGACGGGTTGTGGCGGAGACTTGCTTTCCATGTATCGCTGACCCAGCCACGCCATGACCTTGCGTCAGCTTGGAGAATGGCGATGAAAGCCATTGTCTCGACAAAGTTTAGGCGGCCGGAGGTGGTTCCGGTCAAAAGATTGATAAGCCAGTCCCACAGGATATGGACACAGACTGTTGTCCCCGCATACCTGCGTCTGGATCGGCTCAAATCAAATAGGACAGGGGACGGTTCTGAGTTTTGGGACACTCCCAGCCTGATCGGATCAGGGTGAGGCCGTGGATTGGCTACACAAGGTACCGAGCGTTACACCAGGCCAATCAGGCGGTCGTCCTGCGTGCCTGAGTCTTCATTGTAAGATGTCGGTCAATCGAGCAAGAGTGATTATGTTCACTTCTAGGCGCCTCTACAAACAGGGAATTGTTCAGCCACCTACGGCGGCGGGTAGCACCCCAGTTAACCGTGGTGGGGTGAAATTCGGACTTGAAACATAGCGGGTCCACCGGCACAATCCGTTTGACGGCCAAGTCAGACGGAGGATGCGCGATGGACCCGCAGAC
>JAYUUW010000184.1:0-3271 GCA_043754665.1 Anaerolineales bacterium
AACCTGAAGTCTCGTAGTAATGCGAAGTCTCGTTGTCATACTAAGACCATTGTCTTTACCCTGGGCGCCGCCGAAGACGGCCGGGAGCAGGTGCTCGACCTGATCGACCGCTACACCGGCGTGGCCCAGAGCGACGCGGCCCTGGCAGAAGTCCACACGTTCTGGTCCGGCTTCGTCGACAGCGAGCGTGTCGAAACGCCCGACGCCGCCTTGAACGTCATGACCAACTACTGGCTGAAGTATCAGTCCATCTCGTGCCGCTTGTGGGGCAAGTCGGCCTTCTATCAAGTGTCGGCCGGCTTTGGCTTCCGCGACCAACTGCAAGACAGCCAAATTTTCCTGGTCAGCGCGCCCGACCTGGCCCGCCGCCAATTGCTGCTGCACGCCGCGCAGCAGTTCGTCGAAGGCGATGTGCTGCATTGGTGGTACTCCATCAAGGGCGGCGGCCCGCGCACCAATTGCTCCGACGACCTGTTGTGGCTGCCGTTCATCCTGGATGCCTACCTCAACGAGACAAATGACGTCGCCATCTTGGACGAGCAGATCCCCTATCTGAATGGCCCGGCCGAGAGCCTTTACGACCACTGCAAACGCGCCATTGAGCGCTCGTTCTCGCGTTTTTCGCCGCGCGGTATCCCCTTGATGGGCGATCATGACTGGAATGACGGCCTGAGCGCGGTCGGCACGCTGCTGCGCGGCGAGAGCTTTTGGGTGGCCGAGTTCCTGTCCATGATCCTGGGCCAATTTGCGCCGCTGGCCCGGCGGCGGGCCGACGAGGCCTTTGCGCAGCGCTGCGACACCGTGCGCCAGAGCCTGAACGAGGCGCTCAATCGGCATGGGTGGGACGGCGAGTGGTATTTGCAGGCCACCACCGATGCCGGCCTGCTGTTAGGCTCGCACACCAACGATGAGGGCCAGATCTTCCTCATGCCCAACAACTGGGCCGTGATCAGCGGCGCGGCCGACCCGCAGCGCGCCCAAACCGCCATGGGCGCGGTCACGCGCTACTTGTTGAAAGATTACGGCACGCTGCTCAACTTCCCGGCCTTCACCAAGCCGCGCCCCGATGTGGGCTATGTGACCCGCTACGCCCCCGGCCTGCGCGAAAACGGCGGGGTCTACACGCACGCCGCCACCTGGTCGGTGTGGGCCTACACCCTGGCTGGGCAGCCCGACCGGGCCTATGAAGCTTACCGCCGCATTTGCCCGCCTAACCGCAGCGGCGACATTGAGATCTACAAGGCCGAACCCTACGTCACGCCCGGCAACATCGACGGCCCGCTGTCGGAGTATTACGGCCGGGGCGGCTGGACCTGGTACACCGGCTCATCCCAATGGCTGCACCGCATGGCCACGCATTGGATCTTGGGTGTCCGACCGCAAGCGGACGGCCTGCTGGTCGATCCGTCCATTCCGGCCAACTGGCCGGGCTTCAAGGTCACCCGGCCCTTCCGCCAGGCGGTGTATGTCATCGAGGTCAAAAACCCGCAGCATGTCAGCCGCGGTGTCGTGGCGGTGAGCGTCGATGGGCGGCCAATCGCCGGCCAGGTCATCCCCGTTTTTAGCGACGGGCAGACCCATCACGTTGAAGTCAACATGGGATAAAGGCAAACTCCCTGGTTCTTGGTACGATCCCTAGGCGTAGAGGAGGTGTGTATTGGCATAGTCGGCACGCAGCCACAAACACTTTTACCGGTTACCGGACGATCTCAAGGAGACAGGCAATGAAGCGCAATGCTCAACTATCAACTGTAATGCTCACTGTTATGCTCGTGGTGAGCCTGGTGGGCTGCACCCCCGCCGCCACGGCCACCCTGGCTCCCGTTGCCACGCAAGCCCCGGCGACGCAGGCCGAAGCCACGCCGGCCGAGGCCACCCAGCCCCCCGCGACCGACGCGCCCGCGCCGACGGATGCGCCGGCCCCGACTGAGCCCGCCGAGGCTCAACCCATTACCCTGCGTTACGCCAACTGGAACCTGGGCACCGAAGAAGAGAACAACCTGCAGCGCCAACTGGTTCAGGCCTACATGGACCTGCACCCGAATGTCACCATTGAATTCGTCGACATGTCGGCTGAGGGCGGCTGGAACGCCGTGCTCACCGGCTACGCCGCCAAGGGCGAGCTGCCCGACGTCTTCATGGGCGACAACGTGCCGCTGTACGTCGCCAACGACTGGCTGGCCGATCTGACTGACCTGACCGCCGCCGACGCCGACTGGCCGAATGTGCCCGGCGCCCTGATCGAAGGCTACACCTACAACGGCAAGGTGCTCGGCCTGCCGGCGGCCCAGTTCATCATGGGCTACTTTGTGAACCAAGACCTGTTTGAGGCCGCCAACCTCGATGCGCCGGCCTACGGTGTCTCGCCCGAAGAATTCTTTGCGGCCACCATGGAACTGAACAACGTGTCGCAAGGCGTGTTGGGGCTGGATGAGCAGGAGCCGATCCTGGGCTGGTACCCGAGCACGATCGACAGCGAACTGGGCTACTTCAGCTTCGACGGCACCAACATGAACTACAACTCGGCCGCCTTCAAGGAAGCCATTGCCAAAGAGGGTGAGCTGAAAGCCTACACCTGGCAGGGGCTCACCGATGAGCAGAAGACCGGCTTCAAATCGGTCGGGCCGTGGGAACTGTTCCTGAACCAAGAAGTCGGTGTGCGCTGGGACGCCTCCTGGGCGCTGCCCGACTACATCGCCCGCGCCGAGTTCAACTGGGACTTCATCGGCATCCCCGGCGGCAACCAGGCTCTGGTGGCCGACGTGATCGTGGTCTCCAAGACCACCGCCGACCTGGAAGCCGCCTATGACTTCGCCAAGTGGATGACCTTCTCGCCCGAGGCCTACGCCGCCGAAGTGGCGCTGGCCGAGACCATGGGCTCGACCCCCAAGATGCCCGTGTCGGTCGATCAGGCCTCGATTGATCTGTACAAGACCTTCGTCGACAAACCGGGCGTCCTGATGGCGCTCGACAATCTGAACAACAGCCTGGTGGAGTCGCTGGCGAAGGTTATCCCCGGCTACATCAACGCGCGCTGGGAAGGCAAGCCGGGTATCGACATCGGCGCCGACCTGGACGTCAACGTGGGCTATATCTTCTCGAACGCGACCGCCGGCACCTTCAAGTACGAGGACTACTCGGCCAAGCTCGAGGAATACGCCAACCAGATCTTGGCGGACGCCCGCGCCGAGCTGTCTAGCAACTAACCTCGCCGGCGCTTTGCGTCGTGCGTGGCTAACGTGAAGCGAGGGGGCGCTGCCGGCCCGCAGCG
>JAYUUW010000185.1:0-10136 GCA_043754665.1 Anaerolineales bacterium
ATCGTCAACCAGATTCGAGATATGGATCAACATGCCGCACCTACTCAGGGGGAGTCTGGCCTAATCTTAGCGCAACCTCCTTGAAACCCGTTAAGAGCCGCAGACAATTCAAGATAGTGGCGGCGCGGGAGCCGGAGCGCGTCGGAAGGCGAACTGGGGTGGCGCCCCGCCGAGCAAACTGACCAATTCTTCGATGTGCAGCACGGCAAAGGCACCGGCGGCGAACACGACCACCGGCACCGACCCGAAGCGGCGGTTGAGTTCGCGTCGGAGGCGGCGAATGCCGCGCGCTTGTAGGCGCTGACCGGGCCGGGTGCGGGCGATTTGGGCCACGTTGAAAGCGACCAGAGTGAAGGCCACCCGGGCGGCGGCGACGACCGGATTATGAAACGTCCACAGGGCGGCTTCCAAATGCCAGCCTTCTTTGAGTTCGCGGAACCCGTTGTTCTCTACCCGCCAGCGGTTACGCCAAAAGCTATACGCCTGCCAGGCAGTCGCGAATGGCGCCGTCGAAACGAGGGCCCATTCTTCCGCCGGTCCCGGCGGGTCGAGGGGCGTGCTCTGGATGGCATAGCCGCTCAGGCTCGGCTGAGCCACGTTCAGGGCCTGAGCGCTGGCGACAAAGCTGTCCCAATCGTCCAAGTCCTGCATGCCAGCCGCTCGGACTTGGTGGAGTTGCTTTTTCCCCGCCACATAGCGGGTGTCCAGATGCTCGCGCCAGGCCTTCTGGTCGGCCTGCACCAGCCCGAACAATTGTTTGTACAGCCGCCGATCTTCCGGCAAGCGCACCAGCGCGTCAATCGCCCGTTCATACTTCAAGCGCGCCAGCAAGGGGCCATCGGCGTACAGGGCGTCCAGCAGCAGCCATTCGATGGCGCCCGCCCCGCCCACCGCCCGCACTTCGTCCACCATCTCCAGAACCACGCTGGCTTCCTGACCCTTCTCCGACTCGTGGCCGGTGCGCACCCGCCAGTTGAGCCACAAGGGACCGGCCTGTTGAACGTTCAGCAATCCGACCACGCGGATCCCCTCCCCCAACCCGCTGCCATCGATGGCATACACCTTGCCCTTCACCAGCCCGCGTTCAAACAGCACCCGGATGCATTCCCGCCGAAAGACATCCAGGCTCGGGCGGTCGATCCGCTGCAACCGCGTAGCGTGCCGCAACACTTCCGGGTGATACGGCCGCGACCGCTCCGCTTTGGTTTCTGTCCCGGCCGCATGCCGCTGGTTGAAGCCGTCTTGCACCTGCACGGCCGTATAGCCCAATTGCAGCAGCACCGCCGCATCTTCAAACAGGGTCTCGGCCGCCGCGCTCAACCCCAGGGCTTCCACAAAGGGCAAGACCGCCAAGGTCCGCAGCAGCAACTCGTCGGGAATACCTTCTCGTTCCCGCTTGACCGTGATCAACTTCACGGCCTCCAGCACTCCCAACTCCCAGGCCACATGCGCCAACGCATCCAAGGCCCCTTCCTTGGACGTCAAAATTGCCTCATATTCACCCTTCTGCAGCGCTGCGACGACCTTTTCTCGATTGTGCTCCCGCCATTCCCAGCCCATCGTAGCCTCCCGCCTTCGGCCAAGTCGGTCCGTCGGTCCGTCGGTGGGGAGTTTAGGCCAAGCATCCACTATCTCAAATTGTCTGACGCTCATGGCGGGTCGCTGTACACACGAGGCCCGTCTATTGGTTTTGACGCCTTCGCTTGTGCTCTAGTCAATCTCGCACTTAGCCAGGAAGCATTCGAGGCGGAAGTGACCGTGTGGCAGGAGACAGGAGCACTCGCTAAGTCTCCAGTGCATACGCGGCGGCTTGCTCCCAGCTAAAGGCCATCCCCTCGGCCCAGGCGGCGCTGAAGGCCGCCGGGTCGAGCTGGGCGCGGGCCAGCACCACCGCCCCGTCATAGTCATCCCGTTCAACAGCAGGAATAGGGGTGCCAATTCGCTCGCGTAGCGCATCGGCGGCACCAAATAGCCGCGCGGCACGCTGCGGTTGATGCGCCGTACCAGCCAGTTTAGCGAAGCCCTCAAGGCGCTCGGCTACGTCGGGTTGACTCTTTTGTTGTAACACGATCCTCAAGCTGCGCCCGTAATACTCCGCCGCGCTCACAGGACTACCGTGCGCTCGCGCTACATCGGCCAGCGTAAGCTCAGCCAAGGCGCGGCTCCACCACCATCCGTTGGGACCCACGAACGTAAGGCTTTGCTCTAGTAACTGCGTGGCCCGATCAAGATCGCCGAGACGATAGGCCACACCGCCCAACCTTGCCAGCGGCCAGGCCTGCCCATGCAAATCTTGCTGCTCGCGCCAGCCATCTAAGCCAGCCTCAAAGCGTTGACGGGCTTCCGCCAAGTGGCCTTCCAGATAGTCGACTTCTCCCAAGCAGGCGAGGCTGATGGGGTCCAAATGGCCAGCCGCATCGGTTGGCACTAGGCGGGCCTCTTTACGAGCCTGAGCATAATTTCCTTGCGCCGCCGAAATTAAGGCCAAAAAGCCGAGCATGAGCGCCGTACCGCCCTTGCTGCCCAGCTCCTCATAGGCGGCCAGGGTTTCCGCGACCAAGGTGCGGGCGTGGTCGGCGTCGCCCTCCGCCCAGAAGTGTCGGGCCAGGTCACTGAGCGGCCGTGACAACTCCCACCGATCACCCACGTCGCGCAGGACTTCAACGCTGCGTTGGTAAAGTGCCCGCGCCTCGACTCTGTCCCCCATCGCGTCAGCCGCATGACCCATCCAATGCAAACAGGCGCCAACACCCCAGCCATCCTCGACAGCCATCCAGAAATCCAAAGCCTCTTGGTATTTTGCTAACGCTCCCGTGTAATCTTGCTGCGCAAACATGGTATAGCGGCCCAACCCATACAGGGCGTGGGCTATGCCCGCCTTATCTTCGAGCTCGCGATAAAGGTCGAGGGCCATTTCCAGTCGAGCCAGGCTGGTGCTAAGGTTGTCCTCGAACTCTTGATAGCCGGCAGCCAGTACGGCCTGGGCATGCCATGCGCTGGGTTCAAGCAAGCCGCCGCTTGCCGGCACTTGGATCGCAGCTTCTGCCCAGCCGCGTCCCTCGGAGCCATAGCCGCGAATCCGCCAAAAGTAAGGTAAGGCGCCCGCCATCCGCTGGGCGGACTCAGCATCTTCCATCTTAATTGCCCAAGCGAGCGCGGCGCGCAGATTATTGTGGTCTCGCTCTAGACGATTGAGCCACAGTACTTGGTTCCTGCCCCGCAGCTCGGACGCGGCCTCTGCAGCCAGCCCTACGTAATAGGCCACGTGCTGGCCGCGAGCTGACTCAGCCTCGCCTCCCTGAGCCAACTTTTCAAGGGCGTACTCCCGGATTGTCTCCAGCATCCGAAAGCGCGCCGCCTGGCCAGGCGCTGTTTCTGACAGCACCAGCGATTTGGCGACTAGCTGGATCAGACCCTCAAGCACTTCTGGCCCACCCGCCACGTGCGTAGCCGCCTCCAGAGTCCAGCCGCTGGCAAACACCGACAGCCGCCGCAACAAGCTGCGCTCGGCTTCGGAAAGCAGGTCGTAGCTCCAATCCATCGCGCCGCGCAAGGTCTGCTGCCGGGGTGGCGCCGTGCGGCTGCCGCCCACCAGCAGGCGAAAGCGATCATCGAGGTGAGCGGCGATCTGTTCGACGGACAGTGCTTGGACGCGCGCCGCGGCCAACTCGACCGCCAGGGGAATACCGTCCAGGCGCCGGCAAATCTGAACTATGGCCGGCGCATTCCTATCGGTTAAGGCGAAATCGGGTCGCACGGCCGCGGCGCGCTCGACAAACAACCGCACCGCTTCAGACTCGGCCACCACTTCCAGCGGCAAAAGCTGGCCCGGTTCGGGCACTGTCAGCGCCGGCACGGGAAAGTTGTGTTCTCCCGCGACACCCAGCGCCTCGCGACTGGTGGTCAGGACACGCAGACCAGGCGCGGATCGCAAGAGCTTCTCAGTCAGCTCGGCGCAGGCGTGAACCAGGTGCTCGCAGTTGTCCAGGACGAGCAGCAGGTCCTTATCATGGAGGTGCTTGAGGAGACGCGGCAGACCCTCGCGTCCCGAATAGTCCACCGGCCCTGCTTCAAAGGACCCGCCTGTTTCGGCGCGCAGGCCTATCGCCTGGGCGACCGCCTGTGGCACTTGGGCCGGCGAGACAATCGGCGCCAACTCCACATGCCAGGCCCCGTCCGGGAACTCGTCGACCATCTCGGCCGCCACCTGCAGCGCCAGGCGAGTCTTGCCGGTGCCGCCTGGGCCAGTCAGCGTCAGCAGGCGCGAGTTGCGCAGCCGGCTCTGCGCCTCAGCGATCTGCGGCGACCGTCCGATAAAATTGGTGAGCTGCAGGGGCAAGTTGTGACGCAGCGCGGGCGTAAGTTTTCCTAGCGACCGCCGTTGGCGGGCACGCGCGGCGCGAGGTGGCGTCTCGCTGGGTGACGCCGCCAGCAAGCCCAGCGCGCCGGCCCGCACCACTGCCTTCTGCCGGTTGTTGACCCCCAGCTTGCGGTAAATCTGCTGGATGTGCCACTTGGCCGAGCTCACCGCCAGGGTAAGCTGCGCGGCGATTTCGGCCGCCGAGTGACCTTGCGCTAGCAGCGCGAGAGTCTCTTGCTCGCGCCGGGTCAGCGCCTCGCCCAATGGCTCAATGGTCGCGCTCATACCAGAATCCCCACCCAATGGCACTCCTTTGTGCGGGTGACCAGCGGCCGTTGCTTTGGTAATCTGTTGTCAGAGAATCGTTACCGCCGGGAATGGCAGGGCCTCGCGGGCACCGCCGGTCCAGACAAGTATAGGCCTGTTTGGTGAGCTCCCAAACAGGCTGGCTTGGAGGTTAGGCCGCTGCAGCTTGCGGCCCAAACGTCGGGCAGCTTGGCCGGGAGCGCGTGTGAACAATGGAGACGGACGGCGTAATCTGGCCGTTTTAGCCAACAGGAGAAGCTATGGCACCAAAGCTGATTCAGGTCAACTACAATTTTACTGGAACGCGGGCCGAGTTCGAAGCCGCCAATTTGCCTTTTGCCCCCGTCCTGGCTGATGAATGAGGCGGAGCACCTGGCCGGCGGGCTCGGCCTCTTCGACGACGAGGCGACGCTACAGTCCTTCCTGGATAACGTCTTGCTAGCGCCAGACGGCGACCTGACCATCAGCAATATCAAATACAAGGTGTTCGACGTGCTCGAGGCGCACTCCGCCATTACCCGCGGTCCGCTTGGCCAAGCCGTCGCGGTCTAGGACTCAACGCAGGGGCCCAAGTCAGGCCGCTAAGCCTGGAGGTGATAATGATCGAAACCGTTACGCCGGAACAGGCCGGCCTGTCAGCCAGCCATCTGAACGAGTTGCATGCAACCATGCAGGCCTTTGTGGACGATGGCCAATTTGCCGGGGTGTCAACCCTCATCGCCCGCCGCGGCCAAATTGTCGATGCTGGTTGTTACGGAATGCTCGACTTGGCGGCGGGCAAGCCGATTCTTCCCAATAGTCTCTTTCGAATCTATTCCCTCACGAAGCCCATTACCGCAGTTGCAGCGTTAGTGCTGTTTGACGAAGGCCGCTTTGAGCTGGATGATGCCGTGTCGAAATGGATTCCCGAATTCAAGAATTTTAGAGTCTTGCCGGTGGCCCCTGGCCCAGACCAGGACCTCCGAGTCTTGGAACGAGAAATCACGTTCCGCCACCTGCTCACGCACACGGCCGGTCTCACATACGGCTTTTTTGGCGGGCCAGCAGGCGATGCGTATTTGGCCGAGAACATCCAGGACCCTATCCTGATGTTGCAGCTGCCTTTGTCGGAGTTGGTCCAGACATTGGCCAGGTTGCCGCTGGTCGCGCAGCCCGGAACTATCTTTAGCTATGGTCTTGCCCACGATGTACTGGGGTACTTGATCGGGGTTATCTCAGGCATGCCCTTCGATGAATTCTTGCGCGAGCGGCTCTTCGAACCGCTCGGCATGTTTGACACGAGTTTCTTCGTACCGCCGGAAAAGCTGCACCGCCTTGGCCCTATGTACCGGGCTCGCGGCGAAGAGGCCGTGCTAGCGATGGCTGACGAAGTTGCCGGCAGCTCTTTTGTCGACTCTGGTACGGTGCCTTCTGGCGGGGGCGGCCTAGTCTCGAGCATGCCTGACTATTTGCGCTTTGCATTGATGCTGGCCAATGGCGGTGAGTTGGACGGTGTTCGTTTCCTAAACCCGAGCACCTTTGCGGCCATGACCGGCAACCAATTGCCAAGCTCAGCCTACGGCGATGGTCTCTATTCGGCGGGTGACGGCTATGGATTGGGCGTCGGGGTGCGTGTCGCCACGGATCCGGCGGCGGGCCTGCCGGCCGGCGCCTTTGGTTGGGGCGGCGCCAGCGGCACACAGGCGTGGGTTTTTCCCCGCGAAGAAATGATCCTGATCGCCATGTCGCAGTCTTTTTTTGGTATGACGGCCGTTCATACGTTTGTAAAAATGGCCTACGCCGCGATTGTGAACTGAAGTGAACAGTAGACTTGCATGGCCCCTGAAGCAAATATGGCCGGGCTCCGTCACTATATCGAAGAAACGATCAATTGCGGCGACCTAAGCCTGATCGACACGTACACGTTGTACGCCTTGTTGAAGCGGCCAGAACTCTTCCAACGCTATAGCGCCGGCGGCGCCTATCTCGGTTTTGTTGACCGAGCGATGCTTCAATACGAAGCAGCGCTGGCGCAAGGCCGCTCGTCGCTGCACGTCAAGCTGGCGATGGTAGCCACAGAATTCGACACGGAATACCGGCCATCATGGAAGAATTCTGGACACTCCTAAAGAGTCGAAATTACGCAGGCCTGGAGCTCAAGACGCTGATCCTGGAAGGCGAAAACTCATTCTCAGGCTTTGCCCCAGCTTATGTTCGGGGATTGAAGGCCGTTTTCAGCTATACTGGGTTGTGACCCCGTTTGCTTCGCCCAGGCGAGGTAGATACGAACTTCATAGTCGGTTGGTGCTGGTTCGGCCCACTCGTGCTCCGATTGGGCTGAGCCCTATTCGACCTCGGAGGCGCGCACGGTTGAAAACCGTCCCCGTCATCCCACGCAAACTGCTCTTCGGCAATCCAGACAAGTCCCTGGTGCAGATCAGCCCGGACGGGCGGCATCTGGCTTACCTGGCCCCGCGCGACGGTGTGCTCAATCTCTGGGTGGCGCCGCGCGACGACCTGGCCGCGGCCGAGCCCGTCACGCACGACACCGGTCGCGGGATCCATTTTTATCTCTGGGCCCACACCAACCGCCATCTCCTCTACATCCAGGACAAGAACGGCGATGAAAATGGGCGGATCTACTCGGTCGAGATCACAACTGGCATCGTGAAGGACCTGACACCCTTTGAAGGAGTCCAGGCCCGGCTGCTGGAAGTCAGCCGTCACCACCCGTGCGAGATCGTCGTCGCCCTGAACAACCGACGGCCGGAGTGGCACGATCTCTATCGTCTCAACCTAGGCAGCGGCCGCCTGACCCTCTTGGAGCAAACCGACCAATTCTTCAGCTTTGTCATCGACGAGCATTATCGCCTCGTTCTAGCGGTCAGTTCCACGGCCGGCGGCGGCCAGGAAATCTTCAAACACACTCGAGAGGGCAGCTGGGAGGCGTGGTCTCAGGTCTCCGCTGAAGACAACCTCACTACCTACCCGGTAGGGATGGATGACGCCGCTGGTGTGCTGTTCATGAAGGACAGCCGCGGCCGCGATACCTCGGCTATGCTGGCCGTCAACCTAGCCACGGGCAACAGCACGCTGCTGGCCGCCGACCCGCACGTCGATGTTTTCGATGTGGTGCTTCACCCCACACTCAATACGGTCCAGGCCGTCAGCTTTGTGACCGAGCGCAAAATCTGGCAGGTGCTCGACCCGGCGATCCGGCCAGACCTGGCTTACCTTACTCACCTGGCGGATGGGGAAATGCAAATCGTCAGCCGCTCGCTAGATGACCAGTTTTGGGTGGTGCTCTTTCTCGTGGATAACGGCCCAATCCGCTTCTATCTGTACGACCGAAGCGAGCGCGAGGCCCGCTTCCTGTTCAGCGACCGGGCCGAGTTGGAAGGCCAGCCGCTGGTCAAGATGCACTCGGCTCCATCCCGGCGCGCGATGGGCAGGGCCTGGTGGTGTACTACTCGCTGCCACCGGGCAGCGACCTTGACGGTGACGGCCGGCCCGCCCCGTGCCGCTGGTATTCACGCCCCACGGGGGTCCGTGGGGACGCGATCTTTGGGGCTACAGCGCCTGGCATCAGTGGCTGGCCAATCGCGGCTATGCCGTGCTGGCAGTGAACTTTCGTTCCTCGACCGGTTTTGGCAAGACCTTCACCAATGCGGGCGACCGGCAGTGGGGGGGCGTGATTATGGAAGACCAGATAGACGCCGTGCAGTGGGCCATCGCCCAAGGGATTACCGACCCGCACAAGGCAGCTGTGATGGGCGGCAGTTTTGGGGGCTATTCCACCCTGGCCGGGCTGACACTCTACCCGGAGGTGTTCGCCTGCGGCGTTGACCTGTTCGGACCCGTAAACCTGATCACCCTCTTGGAAACGGTACCGCCCTATTGGAAACCGACCCTGGAGATGCTGCTGAGGCGCGTGGGCGACTATCGCACTGAGGCTGGTCGGGCGCTTCTGACCAAACACTCGCCGCTCACCTACGTGGACCGCATCCGCTGCCCGCTGTTGATCGGCCAGGGCGCCAACGACCGGCGGGTGCTGCCGGCTGAATCTGAGCAGATCGTGGCTGCGATGCAGGCCAAGCACATCCCGGTCACCTACGTGGTCTATCCCGACGAGGGCCACGGCTTTGCCCGCCCGGAGAACTACCAATCCTTCTACGCCATCGCCGAGGCGTTCCTGGCGGAATGCCTGGGCGGGCGCTGTGAGCCAATTGGCGAGGATTTCAAGGGTGCCAGCCTGCAAGTGGTGACCAGCGCCGAGGGCGTGCCCGGGCTGGCCGAGGCCTTGAGTGCTCTCACGCCAGCGAAGAGCGCGTCGTCTGATCCGATCCCATAGCCGGAGGAACGCATGCCATCAGACGAAAACTTGATCCAGACAGTCGACAAATTAGTGCGCGATTTCTACAAGCCCGATGAGCCTGGGGGCGCCGTGATCATCGTGCGGGAGGGGGAGGTCATCTACCGCACCGGCCAGGGGATGGCCAACCTTGAGCTGGGCGTGCCGATCAGGCCTGACACGGTTTTCCGCCTGGGTTCGGTCACTAAGCAGTTCACAGCCGTGGCCGTCCTGATGCTGACCGAAGAGGGCAAGTTGGCCCTCGACAGCCCCCTTACCAAATTCCTGCCCGACTACCCTACGCACGGTCACCCGATCACCATTGAGAATCTCCTGACCCACACCTCCGGCATTCACAACTACACCGCCATGCCTGAGTGGCTTCCCGTCTGGCGCAAGGACTTCACGGTTACAGAAATGATCGACTTCTTCAAGGATCAGCCGATGGACTTTGCCCCCGGCGAGCGCATGTCGTACAGCAACTCGGGCTATACCTTGCTGGGCGCCATTATCGAGAAGGCGTCCGGCCAGACCTATGAAGAATTCGTCCAACAGCGCATCTTCGACCCGCTCGGGATGAAGAATTCCTGCTACGACAACACCCTGCGCGTCATCCCTCGGCGTGCCGCTGGCTACGACAAGGGACCCGCCGGTTACACCAACAGTGACTATCTAAGCATGACCCAGCCTTATGCGGCCGGCTCTTTGGCCTCCAGCGTGGATGATCTAGCCTTATGGGAGGCGGCCCTCAACGCTGGCCCACTGCTCAAACCGGAGACGCTTCAGCCGGCCTTTGTTTCACATCGGCTGCCAGATGGATCAGAAACCGAATACGGCTATGGTTGGGGGACGGCCAAATTGGCCGGACACGTGGCCGAGGCCCATGGCGGCGGCATCCACGGTTTTGGAAGCTTCACCATTCGCTTGCCCGAAGACCACTGCTTTGTGGCCGCGCTTTCCAACAATACCGCCGCCCACCCGGCCCCGTTAGCGCTCAAAGTTGCGGCCTGCATGATTGGCCAACCCTTCGAAGAGCCCACGCCGATCGAGCTGAGTCCTAAGGCCCTGGCCCGCTTTGTTGGAGACTATCGGAGCCTTGACATGGGGGCCTGGAAAATCGTCCTCGACGGCCACCGGCTC
>JAYUUW010000186.1:0-11429 GCA_043754665.1 Anaerolineales bacterium
CGCACGCGCACCCGCACCGGGGTCGCGCCGCTGCCGGCGATCATGCTGTCATAGAAGAACCACGGCGGGCTGTTGAAGATCACCTCGTCGCCGGGGTCGGTGAGGGCCAGGAAGAGCGTCGCTAGCCCGGCAAACGCGCCGTTGGTCAACGCAATGTCCTCCGGCTGATAGTCCAGGCCGGTGCGCGCCCGCAGGGTGGCGACGATGGCGGCCTGGGCCTCCGGCTCGCTCATCTTGTAGCCAAACCAGTTGCCGTGCTGCGGCTCGGCGGCGCGCTGCACGCTGGCCACGAAACCTTCCGGCGGGCCTTCTTGCGGGTCGCCGGTGACGAACAAGCACGCGCCGGGGCGGCGACCCTCCCGCGCAAAGGTGGAGTGGAGGAAGAAGTTGAGGAACGGCCCCATGCGGGTCGTGGCTTCGGTCATCCGGTGGGAACTGGGCATGGCGTCTCCTTGGCGGTTGAGCGCGGCGACTAGCGTAACTGCGCTGACCGCAGGGTGGGCAGGTGAGCGCGGTAGTGGGCGTAACTGTTGTCGGCGAACATATCCGCCGGCAACCAGTCGGCCGGCATGTGCGTATAGCGGCTGGCGTCGGTGAAGTCGGCGTCGGTCAGCGGCTCCAGCGCGGCCAGCAGAGCAGCGTAGCTCGCCTGGGCCGCCGCCTGCACCTCCGCCAGCGGCGCTGCGGCGTAGCGGTCATGAATGATCGCGTTGCGCGGATCGTCGGAAAGCTGCCACAACTCTGAGCCTTCCAGCACATGCGTGGTCAGCGTGCCGGTAATCTCGCGCTCGAACCAGCTGACATGGGCGAGCAGGTCTTTGAACGACCAGGCGCCAATGACGCCGGGTTCTTCCAGACGGGCCGGGTCGAGCGCGGCCCAGGCTTGTTCCCACTCCGCGCGCGCCGCGTGCAACTGCGTGAGAAACGTGGCTTTATCCATGGGCTGAATTATATAACGACCAGCCCGAGTCAGCCGCCCGGCGGTTAGTCGGCCAGCGACTTGAGCATGTACAGGTCGCCGACCGCGAAGCCGTGCTTGCGATAGTATTCGCGCGTGCCGATTGCGGCGATGACGGCTAGCCGCGCAAAGCCCGCGCGGCTAGCTAAGCGCTCGGCCTCGGCCAGCAGGTGGCCGCCCAGGCCCAGGTGCTGGGCCTCGCCGTCGGCGGCCTCGCCCAGCCGCATGGCCGGGCCGTACACATGCACCTCGCGGATCAACGCGGCGCCTTCCAACTCAGCGATGCCGGTCTCGGCCGTGGCGGCGGGGTCGGGCAGCAGCAGGCGCAAAAAGCCGGCCAGCTTGTCGGCGGCGGTGTTGATGCTCAGAAAGTGTTCGGCCCCGGCGCTGGTGGCGTAGGCCTGCACCTCCAGCCGCCAGTCGGCCAGCACCTTCGCGCCCCGCACCTCGCGGCAGCGGATACACTGGCAAGCATGACCATCGGCCGTCATCCGCTTCTGCACCACCTCGCGCAGGTTGCTGGCGGTGCTGCCCGCCACCACATGCCCGGCCGGGATGTCGCGGATGATGCGGTTGAGGCGCACATAGCGCGGCGTCTGGCGCTTGCAGGCGGCCAGCAGGTCGACCAGTTCGGGGTCAGTGTAGGGGCGGTACTCACCGCGCTCGTACCAGGCCACCAACTCGGCCTCGCGCACCAGGGCGCAGGGGTAGAGCTTCAGTTCGTCCGGGCGCAGGCCGGGGTCGGACCACAAGCGGCCATAGTCTAGCAAGTCGCCGGCGGGCGTCGCGCCCAACAGGTTGGGCATCCAGTGCAGGTGCAGCTTGAAGCCGGCGGCGCGCAGCAGGCGCACGGCGCGGCGGGTCTGCTCGACCGTGTGGCCGCGCCGGTTGAGGTCAAGGATGCGGTCGTCCAGGCTCTGCGCGCCGAGCTGCACCTTGGTGACGCCGTAGCGGCGCAGGCGGCGCACCTCGGCCGGGTCTACGTAGTCGGGGCGGGTCTCGATCACCAAGCCCACGTTGCGGTGCGCGGCGGTTTCATTCAGGCGCTGGGCGTCTTCCAGCGTGGCCGACTCCACGCCGTTCATCGCATCAAAGCAGCGGCGGATAAACCACTCCTGGTAGTCGGGCGGGTAGTACGACCAGGTGCCGCCCAAGATCAGCAGCTCCACCTTGTCGGTGGCGTGGCCGATGTTGTCGAGGGCGCGCAGGCGGCTGGCGGTGGTTTCGTAGGGGTCGAAGTGGTGGTACTCAGCGCGGATGGCCCCCGGCTCGTCGGCCAGGTAGCTCTTGGGCATGCGCGCGTCGGTGGGGCAGAAGATGCACTCGCCGGGGCACGGGAAGGGCTTGGTCAGCACCGTCACCGTGGCCACGCCCGAGAGCGTGCGCACCGGCTTCATTTGCAGGCGGCGCAGCAGGTCGCGGTCTTCGGTCAGGCGGCCGTCGGCGCAGAAGCGGCGGTAGGCGGCCACGATCTCGTCTTTGGCAAACTGGCCGGTGGCGCGCGGGTAGCGGCGCAGCAGGCGGGCCATGTCTTCTGGGCCAAAGGGGGCCAGGCCGGCGGCCTCCTGAATTAGCCGCAGGAGCTGGGCGTCTTCGGCCGGCGCGGCGGGGCGGGCGTGCTTGCGGTTCCACTGCTCGGTGCGCATATCAAATAGCAATCAGCACGACGGCGGCCAGGCACAGCGCCGCCCCCACCCATTGCAGCGGCGCGACGCGCTCTTTGAGAATGATCCAGGCCAGCAGCACGGTGGCGGCCGGGTAGAAGGACGACAGCACGGCGGCGATGTCGAGGCGGGTGTACTGCTTGGCGATGGCATAGAAGATATTGCCACCTGAGTCGAGCACGCCGGCCAGCAGCGCGATGGGGTGCGCGGTGGGCATAGGAAACGGCTGGCGGCGGTTCACCAGCAGCACCAGCGCCATGACCAGCGAGGCCAGCCGCGCAATCAGCAGCGGCGCGAACACCTGGCCGGGGGCGGTGGCCGGCAGCAGCACGAAGAAGCCGCCGAAGCCCAGCCCCGCGCACACGGCCATGAGCAGCCCCTCACGCGTGCGGCCGGTGGGGCCGGCGCTTTGGCCGCCGCCCTCCGCCTCCGGGCTGCGCGAGACCAAAAAGATGCCCACCAGCGCCAGCGCGAAGCCGAGGAGCTGCCAGACGTTGGGCAGGCCTTGCGACAGCGCGCCAATGAGCACCGGAATGGCCCCGGTGACTACGGCGGCCACCGGCGCAACCGTGGCGGCGCGGTCAATGGACAGGCCGCGATACAGGAAGACGATGCCGATGCCGCCCGCCAGCCCCGCCGCCGCCGCTTGCCAGAAGGCCGGCCCGGTGGGCAGCGCCTCGCGCCGCAGCAGCGTGAGCGCGGCCAGCAGCAGCGCGCCCGACAGCGTGACCACCACCAACACCTGGTGCTGGTTGCCCCGGCGCGAGGCCAGGCCGCCGGAAAAGTCGCCGCTGCCCCACACGGCGGCAGACATTAGGGCGCTGAGCATACCGAGCAAAGAATTAGTCACAAGGGGTCCTGAATCACGGTGTGCGGCTTACCACTATAATTATCCCACATGGACCTTGCCGTCGCGCTGCGCCTGGCCGCCCTGAACCAAAATTTCTATGACGACCACGCCGAGGCCTTCGCCGACACACGCCCACGCCTGCCGGCCGGGGTGCTGCGGGTGCTGGCCCACGTGCCGCGTGGCGCGCAGGTGCTGGAGGTGGGCTGCGGCGACGGCAAAGTGGGCCGGGCGCTGGCGCAGGCGGGCGCGGCCGGCTACGTGGGGCTGGATGTGAGCGCGGCGATGCTGGCGCGGGCGCAGCGCTACACCGACGCGGCCGGCTTGCCGCCCGGCGCGCTGACCTTCCTGCACGCCGACCTGCTGGACCCGGCCTGGCCGAGCGCCCTGCCCGACCGCGCCTTCGATTGGGTGCTGGCGTTTGGGGTGTTCCACCATCTGCCGGGGGCAGCGCGGCGGGCGCAGGTGGTCACCACGCTGGCGGCGCGGCTGGCACCGAATGGCACACTGGCGATGGCCAACTGGCAGTTCGCCCGCAGCGAGCGCTTGCGGCGGCGGCAGGTGCCCTGGTCCGCGCTGGACCTGCGCCCCGAGGACGTGGAGCCGGGCGATACGCTACTGCCGTGGGAGCGCGCGGGCCGCACCGGGCTGCGCTATGTGCATCTCATCGATGCGGCCGAGGCCCAGCAGTTGGCAGCGGCGGCCGGGCTGCGCGTGCGCGAGGTGTTCAGCGCCGATGGCGCGAGCGGGGACTTGAATGAGTATTGCGTGATGGAGCGGGGGTGAGGGTCGGGTGGGACTGGCGGGCGGGTGACGGGCGGAGGGTGCGGTAGGTCGAGGGGCATAAGGGGTCTGAAGGGTGGGTGAAGGCGGAGGGACTGGAAGGTCGGGGGGACTCAGGGGACTCAGGGGCAGGTGAGGGCGGAGGGAATGGAAGGACGGGGGACTAAGGGGACTCGGGGGCGGGTGACGGGCGGAGGGTGCGGTGCGTCGAGGGTACGTCGGGCAGGTGATGGCGGAGGAGGCGGCGTGAGCGAACGGTATTTGAGCAATCCGGATGATGTGGCGGCGAACCGCAGCGGCACGCTGACCGACCGCCAGCGGCGGCAGGCCATGCAACTCAACTGGGGCGCGGGCTGCCTGGCAATTGTGCTGGTCGTGGTCATCGGCGGCCTCCTGACGTTTCCGTTCGTCCTCATGTGGCTGGACGAGGACGAGGTGTTGGCGCTCATCATCCCGGCGCTGATTGTGGTGGGAGCCGGCGTGCCGATCCTGGTGCTGAGTCTTATTCAAGTCGTGCGGCTGGTGCTGACGCGGCAAGACCTGGAAGCGGGCGAGGTGCAGCAGGCCGACGGCGTGGTGGCCTGGCGGCGCTACCGCTACGCGGCCGAGTTTCCGGGGCGCGCGTTCTGGGCGAACAACACCATGCTCAGCCTGCCGCCGGGGCCTTACCGCTTCTACTACCTGCCGCGCTCCGGCTATGTGCTGTCGGCCCAGGCCATGCCGGGGATGATGACGATCAGCGAGACCGCCGGCATCGACCAGGTGCTCGGCCAGGTGATCGGCTTTAGCGCCGGCGACGTAGAACGCAACCGCGCCGGGCAGTTGGGCGGCGGCCAGGCGGCGCGCATGGTGGCGGCCATGGCTGGGCTGGGCCTGCTGGCGCTCGTCATCCTGCTGTTCGCCGGCTTCATGGCCTGGGGCATCCTGAGCGACCTGGGCGACGGCGGGGCCGCGGCCATTCCGCTGGTGCTGGCGGGCGCCATCGGTCTGATTGGGCCGCTGGCGATCGCCTGGTCGATCCTCAAGCTGGTGCGCGATCTGTTGGGTGGGCAAGTGGTCTACGTAGACGGGCCGGTGCAGCGCACGGCGGTGCGGTCGGGCAAGAACACCATCTATTACTACCAGGTGGGCGGCCTGAAGTTCAACGTCTCGCTGCGCGCCTATCAGGCCATGATCGGCGGGCAGGTGTTTCGCGTGTACTACACGCCGCTCACGAAGCGGCTGGTGGGGCTGGAGAGCAAGGGGCGGTAGCGGGGTGGAGGTCGGAGGTCAGAAGTCGGAGGTCCGAGGGGTATGGCCGATTTGAACGCGCAGTGGCAGCAGACCATTGGGTTTGACGCGGAAGATTTGCAGCGCAACCGCGCCGGGCGGTTGGGCCGCCGCCAGGCCGCGCGACTGTGGCGGCGCATGGGCGGGCTTAGCCTGCTGGCGCTGGCCGTGTTGGTGGTCTGCCTAATGTTGGCCGCCGCCACCGCCCTCAGCGGCCTGCTGCCGCTGCTGTGCGTGGCGGCCTTGGGCGTGGCCGGGGCCGCCGCGCTGGGCTGGGCGGCGGTGCGGCTAGGGCTTGACGCGGCCGGAGGCCAAGTGGCCCAACTCGCCGGGCCGGTGCAGCCCACCTACGTGCGCGCCCGCTACGCCACGACGCACTACTTCGTGATCGGCGGGCAGCGCTTCACCGTGTCGCCACAGACGTATCGAGCCGTGGCCGCCGGCCAGCGCCTGCGCCTGTACTACACGCTGCGCAGCAGGCGGCTGGTGGCGATAGAGAGCCTGGAGTCATAGGCTCAAGCCGCCCCACAAACAACCAGGTTCCGCCAACCGCCCAGACTGCGGTAAACTGAGGGAACGTTTCGGCAACTACAAGTCAAGGAGTGGACCGTGTCTAAATATGTAGAATTCCCGCTGGATGGCGGCGGCAGCATTGTGATCGAATCGGCCGAGGAGCCGGCGCGCGCCACGGCCGGCTTTTTGCGCGGCGAGAACGGCTACACCGCCGCCAACACCGCCCAGCACTCGTTCGACGCCTCGGTGGAGGCCGTGCGCCGCTCGGCCGACCTGCTGGTGAGCAAGCTGCACAACCTGAGCAACCCGCCCGACGAACTCACCGTGTCGTTCGCGCTCAAGGCCAGCGGCGAACTGGGCGGCCTGGCCGTCGCTAAGAACGGCGGCGACGCCAACTTCAACGTGACGCTCAAGTGGAGCAAAGACGCCAAGAAGGACGATGCACCCGCCGCCGCCGTGCCGCCGGTCGGATCACAGGTCGGTTACTCGGCCTCGCGCACCCTGCCCACGGCCCCCGCCGCGCCCGCGCCGGACGCAGACGAGCCGGAGTCGGACGAGTAATGGACTAAGTAAGTCACCTGGATTGAACTACTGATGACCTCGCTCTCCGACTTTAGCGCGCGGCTGATCGGCAACATCGAGCAAGTGATTGTCGGCAAGCGCGCCCAGGTGGAACTGCTGCTGGTGGCCATGCTGTGCCAGGGGCATGTCCTCATCGAGGACGTGCCCGGCACCGGCAAGACCATGCTGGCCCGCGCCATGGCCGGCAGCCTGGGCCTGAGTTTCAAGCGCGTGCAGTGCACGCCCGACCTGCTGCCCAACGACATCACCGGCGTCAGCATCTTCAACCAGCAAAGCAGCACCTTCGACTTTCGGGCCGGGCCGGTGTTTGTGAACCTGCTGCTGGCCGATGAGATCAACCGCGCCACGCCGCGCACCCAGGCCGCCCTGCTCGAAGCCATGCAGGAGCGCCAGGTGACGGTGGACGGCGAGACCCACCCGCTGGCCGCGCCCTTCCTGGTGCTGGCCACGCAAAACCCCATCGAGTTCGAGGGCACCTTCCCGCTGCCCGAAGCCCAGCTCGACCGCTTCCTCATGCGGCTGTCGCTCGGCTACCCCGACCCGGCCTCCGAGCTGGCCATCGTGCGCGGCCAGCGCCGCCAGCACCCCATCGACACCATCCAGCCCGTGGCCGGCGGCGACGAACTGCTGGCCCTGGCCGGCGAGGTCAGCGCCGTGCATGTGGATGAGACCGTCGAGCGCTACTGCTTGGCCCTCATCGCCGCCACGCGCGCCCACCCCGACCTGGCGCTGGGGGCCAGCACACGCGGCACACTGGCGCTCTACAAGACCGCCCAAGCCCTGGCCGCGCTGCGCGGGCGCGATTACGTCACCCCCGACGATGTGAAGACGCTGGTGCCGCTCACGCTGGCGCATCGCCTGATCGTCAAGCCCGAGAGCCAACTGCGCGGGCGCACGGCCGGCATGGTGCTGGCCGAGATCGTCGAGCGCACCGTGCTCGATGTGGGCGAGCTCAAGGCGGCCTGATGGCCCCCGTGACCCGCGCCGCGCGCTGCCCCTAGCCCCGCCGTGAGCCGCTACGTCGCCTTCCTCCTGGGGCTGTTCGTCATCGCGGCCGTCCTGCGCATCGATTTCTTTTTCACCGTTGGCTATTTGCTGTTCGCCCTGTACGTGCTGGGCCGGCTGTGGGTGCGGCGCGGACTGCTGGGCCTGCGCCTCACGCGCACTTACACCGGCCGCGCCTTCACCGGCGACGACGTGCTGGTGCGCGTGACCCTGCACAACACCAGCCGCCTGCCGGTGCCGTGGGTGCAAACCCACGAGTCGCTGCCGGTCGAGCTGATCGCGCCGCCGTTTCATCGCGAGGTGTTCACGCTGGCGGCGGGCGAGCAGCGCTACTTTGAGTACGAACTGCACTGCCGCAAGCGCGGCGTCTACCCGCTTGGCCCGCTCAAAGCGCAGGCCGGCGATCTGCTCGGGCTGGAGGCCAGCCAGGAGACCGAACTGCCCCCCGAGCCCATGGTCGTCTACCCGCAGGTGATCCACATGACCCGGCTGGGCGTGCCCACCCATTCGCCGCTGGTGGCGCTGCCGGCCGGGATGCCGCTGTTTGAAGACCCGGCCCGCGTCACCGGCGTGCGCGAATACCAGCGCGGCGACTCGCCCCGCCGCATCCACTGGACCGCCACCGCCAGCGCCGGGCGGCTGCTGGTCAAGCAGTATCAGCCGGCCATCGCCCGCGAGACCATGCTGTGCCTCGACATGAACGCCGAGGCCTACCCCCTGCGCCGCCGCAGCGAGGCCAGCGAGTTGGCCGTGGTGGTGGCGGCCTCGCTTGCCAACCACATCATCGTGCGCGAACGGCTGCCCGTGGGGTTTGACACCGAGGCCGCCAGCGCGCTCAGCCCCAAGCCCGCGCCGGTGTTCCTGCCGGCCCGCCGTGAGCGCGGCCACTTGATGAGCGTGCTCGAAGCACTGGCGCGCGTGCAGTTGGCCGAGGCCCAGCCGCTGGCCGAGCGCCTGCGCCGGGTGCGCTCCCGCCTGGCCTGGGGCACCACGGTCATCGCCATCACCGGCGCCGCTGACCCGGCCCTGTTTGATAGCCTGGCCGCGCTGCGCCACGCCGGGCTGGTGGTGGCGCTGGTGCTGGTGCAGGCCACGCTCACGCCGGAGGCGCAGGCGCGGGCGGCGCTGCTGGGCGTGCCCATTCGCCCCGTCTGGCGCGAAAAAGACCTGGAAGGCTGGCGTTAGCATGCGCGCCAAGCCCAACTTGCCCCGCCCGCCCGCCGGCCAGCGCGCGCCCAGCCCCCTGCTCAACGGCCCGCTGGGGCTGCTGCCGCCCTGGCTGGTGTCCGTCGTGCGGCCGGTGGCGCTCACCGTCATGGTGGGCTGCGTGGCGCTGCCGCTGAGCCAAATTCTGGCCAACGTGGTCCCCGGCCTGCACCAGCCGCTGCTGCTGTTCGCCGTGGCGCTGGCCGCGCTGGAGGCGCATTACACCCATCACCTCATCCGCACCCGCTACATCTCCGGCGCCGAAATCTGGCGCGTGCGGCTGGTGGAGTTCGGCATCTATTTCGTGGTGCTCAAGCTGGCGCAGTTGGCGGTGGTGGGCGCGCCGCCAAGCTGGCCGCGTGAGCCGCTGGACATGCTGGTGTTCCTGTTCGACTTCGAAATGCTGCTGCTGCTGCCGCTGGCCATCGCCATTGCCCTGACGGTCAGCGACTCGCTCGAAGACCTCGACCGCGTGGGCGAAATGCCGGAGATCGACAAGCAATACGTGTCGCCGCTCGACGCGCTGACCGGCCGGTTCTTCCTGGGCGGCATTCTGGTGCTGGTGCTCAGCGGGCTGGCGCGGGTGGGCTTGCAAGACCTGCTAAACTTTGACCACGCGCCCGTCACCGGCCTGGTGGCGACGGTGCTGGTGTACTTTGTGACCGGCTTTCTCATGCTGGGGCAGGTGCGGCTGGCGCTGCTGGCCACCAGTTGGCAGGCGCAGGGCACGCGCGTGCCGCCTGAGTTGGGCGGGCGCTGGGTGCGCTACAGCCTCATCTTCCTGGGGGTGGCCGCGCTGATTGCGTTTGCGCTGCCCACCGGCTACACCGCCGGAGCGCTGGGGGTGCTGGGCAACCTGGTGGTGGTGGCCCTGAGCGTGCTGTGGACCCTGGTGGCGATTGCGCTGGGCGTTCTTTTTCTGCCGCTGGGCTGGCTGCTGTCGCTGTTCAACGGGCAGCGCACCGACGCCCCGGCCGCCGAGCCGTTTCCGCTGGTGCCCCCGGCCGCGCTGCTCGACCAGCCGGCGCCGGCCTGGCTCGAAGTGGTGCGCACCATCATCGTGTGGGCGCTGCTGATCGGTATGGTGCTCTACGTGGTCAGCAGCTACCTGCGCGACCGGCCCGAGCTGCTGCGCGCCCTGCGCGGCCTGGCCCCACTGCGGCGGCTGCGGCAGATGTGGGCGGCCCTGCGTCACCGCCTCAGCGGGCTGGCGGCGGCGGTGCAGGCGCTGCCGGTGGCCGCCTGGCTGCGCGAACGGCTCAGCGCCCGCCCGGGGCTGCCGCCCCTGCGCTGGTTTCGGCTGGGCAGCGCGACGCCGCGCGAGCAGGTGCAGTATTACTATTTGAGCCTGCTGCGGCGGGCGGGCGAGCAGGGCTTTGGCCGTAAACCGGCTCAGACGGCAACTGAATACCGCCCCACCCTGGCGACCAACCTGCCCGAGCACACGCCCGAGGTGCAGGCCCTCACCGAGGCGTTTGAAGAGACCCGCTACAGCGCGCACCCGGTGGCGGCCGAGCAAGTGCAGCGCGTGCGCTCGGCCTGGGGCCGGCTGCGGGCCGCGCTCGCCCAACAGAAGAAGCTAACCCGCAAGGATCGAGGCCCGGATGGCTAAAGCAGAATTACTCTTCGGCACCGTCGGCGCGCCGATCACCACGCCCAAGCGGCCGGGCGGCACGGTCGGCGGTATTCAGCAGATGGCGGCCCTGGGCTTGGGCGCGCTGGAACTGGCCTGGGTGCAGTCGGTGCGCGTGTCTGAAGGCAAGTGCGCCGAGATCAAGGCCACCGGCGCGGCCAACGGCATTGCGCTCTCGGTGCACGCGCCGTATTTCATCAACCTGAACGCCTCGGCCGACGAGTGGCCGCGCAGCCGCAAGCGCCTGATGGACGCGGCGCACTACGGCCACCTGGCCGGCGCGACCGACATCATCTTTCACCCCGGCTCTTACTTCGGCGGCGAGCCGCGCCTGGCGCTCGACCTGGCCATCCCCCGGCTGCGGCAGTGCGTGGCCGATCTGCGCGCCGCCACCAACCCGGTGACGCTGCGACCCGAGACGATGGGCAAGAGCGCCATGCTCGGCTCGCTGGAAGACACGCTGCTGATGGCGCAGGAGATCGACGGCGTGCTGCCGTGCATCGACTTCGCCCACCTGCACGCCCGCCCCGGCGACGGCACGGTGAACTCCTACGCCGAGTGGGTGACGCTGCTCAAGCGCGTGAAAAAGGCGCTGGGGGCGCGCGGCCTGCGCTCGCTGCATATTCACCTCTCCGGTATTGAGTACGGGCCGAAGGGCGAGAAGCACCACCTGCCGCTGGATGAGAGCGACCTGAAGTACCGCGAGTTGTTCAAGGCGCTGCACGAAGCCGGCGCGGGCGGGCGCGTGCTGTGCGAAAGCCCCAAGATGGAAGAGGACGCCGCGCTGATGAAGCAGACCTGGGAGGCCGTGACCGAGGCCCAGGTAGGCGGGCCGCGCAAGCAGCGCGGGAAGAAGTAGCGCTGGAAGTCAGAAGTCAGAGGTCAGAGGTCGGAGGTCGGAGCGTTCGACGCGGCCGATGGGGGACTGATGGGGTGTTGTGCGAGGCGGCGGCTTGCCGTACACTCGCG
>JAYUUW010000187.1:0-16236 GCA_043754665.1 Anaerolineales bacterium
AATGACACTCGGGTCCTCGCCCACTACGCCGCCGCCGGTGAGGCCGGCCAGCCGCGCCAGGAAGTTCGGGTCGGCCGTCAGGTCTTGATACTCGGGCGAGTAGGACAGCACCCAGCCCGCCGTCTCGGCCACCGGCGGCGGGGCATCGGGCGACTGGTCACTGTCGGTGCCGGCCACGCGGATCAGGTAGGCGCCCTCGGCCGTGGGCGTGAAGCTGCCAGCGTAACGGCCGGGCGCCACCTGCACCAGCGTCAGCGTCTGCGTCGCGCCGTCCGGCCCGACCACATTCACCTGCATGGTCAGGCCGTTCAGGTATTCGCCGTCTTCGGCCTGCGCGTCGACCGTGACCGCGGCCTGCCCTTCGGTGTGGGTGACCGTGACTTCCATGTTCGACTGCGCGCCGGTGTTAATGGTGTAGCGCACCACCTGCGCCCAGAAGCGCACAAACGCGTCCCAGGTGACCCAGTTCTTAGCCCAGCGGCCGGTGGCGTCGGAGGTCCAGGCCACCGAGCGGCCGAGGCCATACTGCCAGGCCGCGAGGATCGGGTCATCCTGCGCCGACACCAGCACCGTCTGGGCCGAGTCGCGGGCACTGGTGCCTACGTAGCCCAGCAGGGCGGGCACGGCGTCGATGCCGGCCAGCATGGGGCTGGGGCTGGTTTGGCGCGGGAAGAACTCTTCCTCAATGATGTAGGCCCGTGTGGCGAGCGTGGTCTCTTCAGTGAAGATGGCCGGGATGGAGGCGGGGTCGGCCGCGAAGTGGTACAGCCCGCCGCCGGCCTCGGCCAACTGCGGCAGGAAGGGCGCGGCGCCGGTGCCCACGCCCACGGTCGAGAGCGTGATGCCGTAGTCGTCGTGCATGGCTTGGATCAATTCGGCGATGCCGGTGGGGTCCGCGCCACCATCGGTGAGCAGGATGATGTGCTTGACGGCCGAGTCGTCGCCCGGCAGCACGGTCGAGGCCGCCTGCACGCCGGAGAAGATGTCGGTGCCGCCGTCGGAGCGGATACTGCCGATGCCGTTGGCGATGGCGTCGATGTCTTCGAGTGAGGTGATGGGCACCACCCACTGCGCGCTGTCGTCAAAGGCGATCACGCCGACCTTGTCGGTGGGTAATAACAACTCAAGCGACCGCACCGCGGCTTCCTTGGCCAGGTCGATCTTCGCCACGCCGCCGGAGATTTCGGACATGCTGCCCGACTTGTCGATGATGAAAACCATCGTCAGGCGCGGGCGGCGCAGTTGGTCTTTGATCTGCATTTCGACCGGCAGCGTCTCTTCGAGCGGGGTCTTGAAGTAGCCGCCCACGCCATAGGCCGACGGCCCGCCCACGACGACCAAGCCGCCGCCCAGATCGCGCACGTAGGTTTGCAGCGCCAACTGCTGGCGCTGCGAGAGGTCGCGGGCGGGCACGTCGACCAGCACCACCGAAGCATACTCGGCCAAATCCGCCAGGTCCGAAGGCAGGCCGCTGGGGTCGGCCACATCGACCAGGATGCTGGCGGCGGCCAGCGCGGCCACCAACTCCTGCGACTCGTTCACACCGTCGCGCGGGGCGGGGTTCTTCACCAGCAGCACGCGCGGCGGCCCGGCCACCTGGCTGAAGGCCGCCAGTTCGTTGTTCTGGTAGAACGTGTCGGCGGCGGTCAGCGGGATGATCTGCACCCGGTAATCGGCGAAGCCCGGCCCGCCGGCCGTCAGCGGCACCACATAGCCATGTGTGCCGCGCCGCAGTTGCAGCGTGCCCTCGTAGGCCACGGCTTCGCCCGCCAGCACCCGAATGCCGACGGTCTGGTCGGTGCTGCTGTCGAGCGTGATCTCCAGGCCGAACTGTTCGCCCTCGCGCAGGTGAGCGGGCGCGTTGACGGTGTTGACGATCACCTCGGTGCCGGTGCGGTTGGCGAACGGCACCACCTGAATCTGCACGCCGCTGGTCGCCGCCAGCCGGGCCGCCTCCTGCGCGTCGCCGGTCGTCTCAATGCCGTCGGAAAGGATGACCATGCGGCGGGCGGTGTCGGCCGGCAGCAGCGCCATGCCCAGGCGAATGGCCTCAGCCAGGTCGGTTTGCAGCGTCGTGACTTTGGAAGTGAAGCCTTCGAGCGTCTTGCTGGGCGAGAGCGGGCGCTCCACCAGCGCCTCGCCGCCGAAGACAATGACGGCCGATTGATCGTTCGGCCCCATAGTTTGCAGCGCCGTGCGCACGTATTCCAGCGCCACCTGCCGGGCGGCGGGCGGCATCGAGTCGGAGTGGTCAACGAGGTAGACCACCGACAGCCGGTCGGCATCGCGGCGCAGCTCCAGCCCGGCCAGACCCAAGATCAGCAGCACGGCAATCGCCAGCCGGAGCGCCAGACTGAGGATCTCGCGCCGCCGGCTCGGGCCGCGCGACGGCCACCCGACCCACACGAGGAAGGGTACGGCCACGAGCAGCAGCAGATAGAGCGGCGCAGAAAACGTCATGCGACGGTCACGATCTCATCAAACTCTGTCAGCGTCGGCGGCTCGAGCTCACGCCAGAGCTGCCGGATCAGGCCCTCATCGACGCGGCGGTCGCCCCACAGGCCACCGGGGCGCTGGGCATTGCGGGCCAGGCTCACGGCCAGCGGCACATGGAACCACACAGCCACCAAACGGGCGTGCTGGGCGCGGGCGGCGGCCAGGGTGGCGGCGCGCCAGGCCCGGCGCACATGCGTGGCATCGGCGATCACGTTGCGGCCGGCCGCCAAACAGCCGCCGACGCGCTGGGCCAGTTCCGCGAACACCTCGTCGCTGTGCCCGGCGGCCGGGTGGCCCTCGGCTTCCAGCTCGTTGCGAATGGCGTCGGAGGCCACCACCTCGGCGCGCAGGCGAGCGGCGTTGGCGGCGGCCCAGGTCGTCTTGCCGGCTCCCTGCACCCCAATGAGTAGATACAACTCGGGCGGCACTTAGCCGGCCTTGCGCCGTAATAACCAGCCGCGCCACCCCGGCACGGCCGGCAGCGTGACGCCGCGATGGTACAGCCACCACTCCACGAGCAGCAGCACAAAGGCCGCCGCCGCCAGCCAGGGCCAGATTTCCAACTGGCCCTCGGCCTGCGGGGCGGCGGCGGTCACGGCCACCCGCCCCACCGTGATGGCCGCCGCTGGGCGGATGCGGCTTTCGAGCGGGTCGAACAGGTTGACGCTAAAGCGGCCCAGCGCACCCTGCTCAGAGAGTACCTGGTAGACGCCCAGGGTCAGCGTGTCGGCAAAAACCACGCCGGTCGCAGTGACCGGCGCGACGTAGCTCAGCCCGTGCGGGTCGACAATCGTGATGGCGGTGGCGCCGCCGCTGGGCTTGATGGTCAGCGCCGCGCCGGGCCGCAGTCCATCGGGCGCGGAGAAGGCCTGCGCCGGCGAGAGGTAGGTGATGAGGTTCGCCATGAGCACCGGATAGGTGATCTTGAGCGGCAGATCACTGTCGTGCAGGTCGAAGGTGATGACGGCCACGCGCCGGCCGCCGACCTCGCCGACGAACACCAGCGGCCCGCCCTCGGCCTCGACCAGCACGCGCGCCCAATCCGGCACGGTCACGCGGTGGGCCTGGAGAATGTTTACGCCGCTCCAGTCGATGAAGCGCGTCAGCGGGTCGTTCTCGGCCACGCGCACGAGTTTGGTATTGGTAAAGAAGCCGCCCACCTCAAACAACTGGCTCGACGCCGGATTGACGAGCAGCAGGTCGGCGGTGGGCAGCGTGTCGGTAATGACGCTGTCGAAGACATACAGGTCAAACGGCTCGGGCGGCAGCGGCTGATCTTGCTTGAGCTTGAACGGCTGCAAGCCCAACGAGCCGGAGAGCGCGGCGAAGACCTGTTCGAGGAAGATATTGCCCGGCGAAAGCAGCAGCACGCGCCCGGCGGCGGGCGGCTGGTAGACTGCCCAGGCCGTGTCGTCCAGCGACAGTTGATCAAGCACCTCAGCGTCGCCGGCGTCGGCGGGGAGCGAGAGGCGCGCCTCGTAGACGGCCGGGTTGGGCGGCAGGTCTTTGAGCACTAGCTCTTGCTGACCGTTGGCCGGCACGAACAACTCCTCGGCGGTGCTCAGTTGGCCATCGATGGCAATGGATAGGATCACGCGGCGGTCGGCGTCGCTGTAGTTGACGACATTGGCGAACAACTGCGGGCCGCTGCTGGTGGCGCGCAACGCCAGCGCCTGGATCGCCAGGTTGTCGGCCGAACTGCCAATCGGCACGTAGCGCACCTCAGCCGGCAGCGGCGGCAGGTCCGGCGGCAGCCCGCCATCGGAGATGATGACGACGACCGAATCCGACACTTGCCCGGCGCGCACGGTGCCCGCCGCCAGGGCCAGCGCCGCTTCCCAATCGGCCGGCACTTCGGCGGGCTGGGCCGCCCCGAGCGCGGCGCGGAGCACATCTTTGTTGTTGGTGGCCGGGGCCAGCACCTGCGGCTGGTGGCCAACCAAAATCAGCGCCATCGCGCCGTCGCTGCTCAACTCGTCAATCAGGCGGCGGGTGGCGGCGCGGGCCTGCTCGAAGCGCGTGGCCGTGCCGGGGCCGTCGGTGGCCTGCATGGAGGCCGAGGCGTCGAGCAGCACCACCAGCGTGCCGGTGGCCACGGTGGGCACGCGGAAGAACGGCCGCGCCAGCGCCAGCACCAGGGCCAGCAGCAGCAGCAACTGCACCAGCAGCAGCAGGTTGCGCCGCAGCCGCTGCCAGGGCGCATTGGCCTCGCGGTCGCGCATGAGCAATTGCCACAGCAGGGTCGAGGAAACCTCAATCTCGCGCCGCCGCAGCTTGAGCATATACAAGATGATGATGGGGACGGCCAACAGACCGAGCAGCAGGGCGAGGGGGGCGAGGAGCGCCATGGGCGGGTCTACTTTACCAGGCCGCGCTGGCGCAGGTGGAACAGCACCAGTTCATCCCACGGCAGGCTGGTGGTCACGGGCACATAGTGGATGTTGCGCTTGAGGCAGTAGCCCTCGATCTCGTCGCGCCAGGCGGTCACGCGCTGGCGGTACAACGCGCGCAGGCTGCCGTCGAGGGTCACATCCTGCGGGGTACCGGTCTCGGCGTCGATCAGGCGCAGGTCGCCGGCCAGCGGCGGGTCGAGCTCGTCGGGGGCCAGCACATGCAGCACCGCCACCTCGTAGCCGCGCCCCTGCAATTGGCCCAGGCCGGTGCGGTAGCCGGCCGGCGAGAACAGGTCGGAGACCAGGAACAGCAGGCCGGCGCGGTGCGGGCCGAGGGCGTAGGCGCGCAGGGCGGCGTCGAGGTTGGTCGAGCCGCCGGGGGTCAGCCCCTCCAGAAATTGCAGCAGCCGCAGGGTGTGGCCCCGGCTGCGGGCCGGGCCAAACTGCGCGGTGGGGCCGTTGTCGCGCAGAGCGGTGACGGTCAGCCGGTCGCCCACGGCCAGCGCAATGTAGCCCAGCGCCGCCGTCAGCCGCCGGGCGTAGGCGAATTTGTTGAGCGCCCCGGTCTCGTCGCCTTCGGCCGCGCCGTAATCCATCGAGCGCGAGGTGTCGAGCACCAGATGCACGGCGAGGTCTTCTTCTTCTTCGAGCAGCTTGATGTAGGGGCGTTCGAGGCGGGCGTAGACGTTCCAATCTACCCGGCGCAGATCGTCGCCGCGCGTGTAGTTGCGGTAGTCGGCAAATTCAATCGAGGTGCCGCGCTTGGTGGACCGGCGCTCGCCTTTGATCTGGCCGGCGCGCACCTGCGCGGCGACCAACGCCAGCCGGTCCAGCTTGCGCAGGGTCTTCTCTTCGAAGAGCGCCACGCCTACTTGCTTTCTGCGGGTACTTTTTCGAGGAGCTCTTTGATCACCGCGTCGGTCGTCAGGCCCTCGGCCTGGCCTTCAAAGTTCAGCAGCAGGCGGTGGCGCAGCGCGGCCGGCGCCACGGCGGCCACATCGGCAAAGGCCACATTCAGGCGGCCGGCGAACAGCGCCGTGATCTTCGCGCCCAGCACCAGCGCCTGCGCGCCGCGCGGCGAAGCGCCGTAGCGCAGGTACTGCTTGACCAGCGGCGGCGCGGCCGGGTGGGTGGGGTGCGAGGCCACAATCAGACGGGCGATGAAGTCGGACACGTGCGAGGCGATGGGGATTTGGCGGGCCAGCCGGCCCATCTCGACAATCTGCGCGCCGCGCGCCGCCTTGCCGGCCGCCGCCACGGTGCGCCCGGTGGTGCGGGCCAGAATTTCCACCAGTTCATTCGACGAGGGGAAGCTGACGTTGACCTTGAACAGAAAGCGGTCCAACTGCGCTTCGGGCAGCGGGTAGGTGCCTTCCATCTCAATTGGGTTTTGGGTCGCCAGCACAAAGAACGGCTCTTCCAGGCGGTAGGTGCGCTTAGCGACCGTCACCGTGTGCTCTTGCATGGCTTCGAGCAGCGCCGACTGGGTCTTGGGCGTGGCGCGGTTGATCTCGTCGGCCAGCACCAGGTTGGCAAAGATCGGGCCGGGCTGAAAGCGAAACTCGCGCCGGCCGTCGGGCAGCTCTTCGAGAATGTCGGTGCCGACGATGTCGGCCGGCATGAGGTCGGGCGTGAACTGGATGCGCGAGAAGTTCAGCTCCAGCGCCTCCGAGAGGGTCTTGATCAGCATGGTCTTGCCCAGCCCCGGCACGCCTTCGAGCAGGGCGTGGCCGCCGGCCACCAGGCAGATGAGCACATGCCGCACCACGTCGGCCTGGCCCACAATGACCTTGCCCACCTCCGCCTCGACGTTCGCGGCGATCTGGCGGAATTGTTCGACCGTCAACTCACCGGCCAGCGCGAGCGCGGGCGGCGGGGCGACTGCGGCAGCTTGATCCATGGGCTCCATCCCTCTCGCCGGGCCTAGGGCGCCAGCGAGGTGAAATAATCGCGAATGACACTCTCCAGGTCGAGCGGGTAGCTGCCGTCGTCGATGGCCTCGTAGGCCGTGTCGGTGTAGCCGTCATAGACCTGGTCATAGGGCACGGTCAGGTCGCCGTCTTCGGTGGGGCCGGTGGGGCCTTCGCCCACCACCTCGCCGCTGCCATCGCCGGTGCCGTCCAGGGTCACATCGGTGCCGTCGGTGCCATCGAGGTGCGTGGGCGAGTAGATTTCTTCGTAGGGGCGCTCGCCGCCGTCACCGGCGCCGTTGCCCTGGTCGATGGGGTCAGTGCCGGCCGTGCCGCCGTCGCCCTGGCCGTTGCCTTCGCCCGTGCCCGCGCCGCTGCCCTGGCCGCCGTCGCCTTGTCCGTTCCCCTCGCCCTGCCCGTTGCCTTCGCCTTGGCCGTTGCCATCGCCTTGACCCTGGCCTTCACCCTGCCCTTGGCCTTCACCTTGTCCTTCGCCTTGGCCCTCGCCTTGCCCCTGGCCTTCGCCGGTGCCGGCCTGGGCCACGGCGTCTTGCGCCTCACCCACTTGCGCGGCGGCGTCGCCCGCCGCATCGGAGGCTTGCGCGGCGTCACCCGCCTCGGCCACAGCCTGCGCCGCCGCATCGAGCGCGGCCTCGGCGGCGGCGAGGTCGCCGGACTGAATGGCATCGGCGGCGGCCTGCAACTGCTCGGACACGGCGGGGTTGCTGTCGGCTAACTGGCCGGCGGCCGTTTCCAACTGCTCGGCCACCGCGGCCAACTCTTCCGGGCTGAGTTGCGAGAGGTCAATATCACCGAGTTCTTGGGCGGCCTGGTCGAGGTCGCCGGCGGCCAGGGCCTCGCCCAGCGCCTCGGTGGTGGGGTTATCGCTCAGGGACTGCGCGGCGTCAGCCAGCGCGTCGGCCTCGGCCTGGGCGTTGGGGTCGGTCTGCTGCTCAAGCTGCTGCTGCGCCTCGTTGAGCACCTGCACCGCCTGCTCTTGGGTCAGATCGCCTTCCTGCAACTGCTCAATGGCCTCATCCAGCGGCTGGGTCAGTGCGTCCTTCTGTTCATCGGTCAGGTCGGGGTTGTTCTCAATTTCCTCGCGGATGGCCTCCAGCGCCTGAATCTGTTGTTCGATGGCCTGATCCACGGCGATTTGTTGGGCCAAGAGGGCTTGTTGGGGGTTGGGCAGCGCGATGGCGGCCACCAAGGCGGCGGTGACGGCCAACGCCGCCAGCCCTTCGCGCCGGTCGAGCCGGAAGGGCAGGTGCGGGCGCGGGTCGGTGCGGCGCGAGGCCGCCGCCGTGTCGGCCCACTGGTCGTGCAGCAGCCAGGCGGGCGCGGAACCAGCCGCCGCCAACTCTAGCGCGGTGGAGGTGCGCTCGGCCAGCCCAAAGAGCCGGTCGAACCGGCGGGCGGCGGGCAGGCGCGGGCGCGGCCAAAAATAGGCCAGCGCCAGGGCGAAGCCGAAGCCCGCCAGCGCCAGCCCGGCCGACACGCCGATGAGGGTGTTGACGGTGAGAAAGGGGCGCAGCCGCGCGATGACGGCCAGCGCCAGCCCGACGGCCAAGCCTGCCGCCAGGCCGCGCGCCGACCACACCAGGGCGTCGCGCAGCCGCAGCCGCAAGGTCCAGGCATCGAGATGCTGCTCAATTTCGCGCAAAATGGGGTCAGTCATCTTGGTTTACCAATCCGCTCAAGATTATCACCCATTTAACGCGGCCCAGCATGAGAGTGTTCCCAGAGATCGGCCACCGGCTATGCCGCCCGGCAATTACCGTTCGGCGCGGCGCACCGCCAGAATGCTGGCGAACGTCATCAGCCACCCAAACACAAAGCAGAACAGCATGAACGGCAGCCAGGGCGAGATCAGCGGCAGGGCAAAGCCGTTGTTAAGCGGAATAGTGAAGTAAAAGGCGGATTGGTTCGAGATCAGAATCACTTCGGTCGCCACCGCGGTGGCAATGGGGTTGATGGCGATGAGCAGGCCGACGCCGTAGACCAGCACCGCCTGGAGCCACGGCCCCGGCGACCAGTTGTAGGAAAACACGCCGATGATGGGCACGACCGCCACCAGGATGAGCGGCAGGCCGAGCGTGGCTAGCAGCGCGAAGGCGTAAGTGAGCACGGTGGAGCCGAGCGTGCGCCGCATGAACGACGAGAAGAACACGCCGGACGCACCGAACAGCCAGGCGGTGGCGACCAGCAGCCCGGTGGCGATAAGCACTTCTTCGGGCGACACGCCGCCCAGCAGGAAGGCCAGGCTTTGTAGCGGGAAGGCCGCGATCAGCAGCAGGAAGATGTACGACAGGGCCGAGGCCAGCTTGCCCAGCACCAGCGCGTGGGCCGAGAGCAGCGTGGTTTGCAGCAGGTCGAAGGTCTGGCGTTCGCGCTCGCCGCTGATGGCCCCGGCGGTGAAGGCCGGCGCGATGAAACACACCAGCAGGAGCTCAATGCCGACCACCGCGCCGAACACAAATTTGCCGACCGCCTGGCTGCTGGCCCCGCTGTACACGTTGTCCATCGACAAGATGTAGACCAGGTACAGCAGGGTCACGAAGGCGCTCATCAGCAGCAGGTAGACCGAGAGCACCACAAAGGCGCGCGGCCCGCGCATGCGCCCGCGCAACTCCTTGAGCACTACCGGGTTGGCCGTGAGCAGGGCGCGCAGGCTGCGGGGCAAGCGGCCACGCGGAGGGGCGGGGGCGACAGGGGGCGCGGCGATGTCCGTTGTCGTCATGGTCAGCTTTCTATGAAACGATGCCCTTGGTGGCCTGCATGAACACGTCTTCCAGATCGTAGACGCTCTCGGTGAAGCGCAGCACCGGCAGCCCGCGCCCCACCAGGTCGCGCAGCAGCGCGCTCACGGCCTCGTCGTCGCCGGAGAAGTCCACTTCCACGGTCTTGGCGCCTGGCATGCCGACAGCGGGTTCAGCCGCCGGCGTGGCAGCAGGCGCACCGGATGGGACCGGCTCGGCGGCCAGGCGCACCTCGATCACGCCCTCGCGGCCCAGCAAGGCAATTTGGGCTTCTTCGGCGCGGCCCAGCAGGGTGATGTGCAGGCGGCGGTGCGGGCGCAGGCGGCGCTGCATCTCTTCCAGGCTGCCCTGCGCTACCAAGCGCCCGGCCTCCACAATGCCCACCTGCGTGCAAATTTCGGCCACATCGGCCAGGATGTGGGTCGAGAAGAAGATAGTCTTGCCCATACGGCTGAGTTCGAGCAGCAGCTCGCGGATTTCGATGCGGGCGCGGGGGTCGAGGCCCGAAGCGGGCTCGTCGAGTATGAGAATCTGAGGGTCGTGCGCCAGCGTGCGCGCCAAACACAAGCGCTGCTTCATGCCCCTGGAAAGCGTGTCGACCATGTCTTCGCGGCGGTGGCTCAGGTCCACCAGGGCTAGCAGGTCGGTAATCAGCACCGTGCGCGTGGCCTCGGGGATTTCGTAGCAGGCAGCGAAGAAGTCCAGGTATTCCCAGACCTTCATGTCGTCATACACGCCGAAGAAGTCGGGCATGTAGCCGATGGCCCGGCGCACGCCGCGCGGGTCGCGGGTGGCCGAGCAGCCCGCCACCCAGGCCTCGCCCGAGGTGGGCTGGAGCAGCGTAGTAATCATGCGCATGGTGGTGGTCTTGCCGGCGCCGTTCGGGCCGACAAAGCCGTAGATCGCGCCGCGCTCCACACTGAGCGACAGGTCGTTGACAGCGATCAGGCTGCCGTAGCGCTTGGTGAGGTTCTTGGTTTCAATGATGGCCGGCATAGGCGTCGGGGTGAGCTTATTGCAGCCCGGTCAGGGTGAAGTCGAGGCGCTCGACGCTCACCTGGAGCGGGCTGCTGTTGGAGATGCGCGCTTGAATCTCGCCGCTCGGCCCCACAAAGCGGGCCGGCGCTTGCAAGTTGGTGTCGCCCCACTGCGGCGCGGGCTGCGTCACCCACACATTCTCGGTGAAGTCCCAGAGGGACACTTCTACGTTGGCCGCGCCGGTGAGGCCGTAGCTGGTCAGGTGCATCTCCAGCGCTTCGACCGCGCGGAACGGCACTAGTTGAGTCGGCACAAAGCGCAGGTCGTAGACGTTGCCCTGGTACAAATACATATCGTAGGGCGTGGGCGTGCTGGACGGCTGCGGGTTGAGCGCCAGCCACTGCATCAGCCCCGGCGGGATGACGACCCGGCCGCTGCTGACCTCCAGCCGGGGCGTGAGCGCCACCAGATACAGGCTGAGGTCGAGCGTTTCAAAGGTGCGGCCGACCACCTCAATCGGCAACGGCGACTCGGAGGTCCAGCCGGCCAGGTACACGCCGCTGCCGCGCACGCTGCCGCCGTACGAGTCGATCAGCGCCGACAGCATGGAGTAGCGGCGGAACTGTTCGCGGTCGTTATAGGGATAAGTGTTGCCCAGAATGTCGTCGATGGTGCTGTCGTAGTTGCTGGGTGGGTAATAGATGCCGGCCCCCAGCGGCGCCTGCACCCCCAGCGCCGGCAGCACCTCGTTGGCGGGCGCGGGCGAGGCGTGGGTGTCAATCAGCGGCAGGGTCACGGCGACGGACGCGCCGGGAGCCAGGTCGCCAATGCGCTGCACGCCGCCCGGCCCCAAGATGACGGCGTCAACGAGGGTGAGGTGGCTGCGGTTGGTCACGGTGCCTTTGAGCGCCGGCGTGGCCGAACTGACGTTCAGCACCAGATCGCTCTCGAAGTGGGGCGCGGGCACCTGCCCCTGCACCACGAACGGCTCGACCGCGCCGACTTCCAAACGGATGTCGCGGATGAAGGTCTGGTCGGCCTCTTCCACCGTGTAGCTGCTGGCCGAGCCGCTGTAGGCATCGACCGGCATGGGCCGCGCCAGGAAGCCGGCCCCAAAGCTCAGGTCGTACTGCGAGCGGCGCGGCGAGAACAGGCCCACCACGCCCTCCACGCGCGCAAACTCCGAGTCGGGCCACACTTGAATGACCGACAGCCGGTGCAGGCTGGCCTGACCGCCGCGCAGTTGGTAGCCGGCCAAGTAGGCCCCCAGGCTGAACACCAGTACCAGCGCCGGGATTGTGATCCAGGCCAGCTCGCGGCGCTTGAGGCGGCGCAGCACCAGGTAGTTCACCGGTCCGACGGCGATCAGATATAGCCCGAGGAAGCCGCAGATTTGGAAGACGGAGGGAAAGTCTAGCCCCGGCAGCGCATTGATGGCGTCGCGGGCGGAATACCAGTTGCGCACGCCGCCGGCCCAGTTGGGGCGCTGGCCCGTGCCGGTCAGCAGGTTGCGGAACAGCCCCTCGGCCCCGGCCCAATTGAGCAGCGGGTCGAAGGCCGGGTCCATGGCCAAGAACGCCACCTGCCCAAAGCCGGAACGCCGGATGACCACCAGCGGCACATCGCCCTCGCTGACCAGCGTGACGGCGTTGGGCGCCAGCGCGCCGGTGGCGACCACCGCCGAGCCGAGCGGCGCTTCGGCTGACGTAAAGGCGGCCAGCGCGGACAGGCCGGGCAGCGTGGAGGTGGCGTTGGGCGTCAGCGGCAACAGATCGGCCAGCCCCGCGGCGGTTTTCTGCCAGGTGGGGCCGCCAGCCACGATCAGCCGGCCGCCGGCCGCCACCCAGCCGGCCAGCGCCGCGCGCTGTTCGGGCGTGAGCGCGCCGGTGTCCACATCAGACATGACCAGCACGTCGAGCGCGTGCCAGGCGTAGGTGACGGGCGGCAAATCTTCTAGCTCCAGCCGCGCCACGTAGGCCTGACCGTTGAGCGGGTCCACCTCGCCCAACACGCTCTCGTAGGCCGAGGGCGACCCGGCCACCACGCCGTACAGCAGGTCGCCGCCATTGGTCTGCGCCAGCCGCGCCGTGGCCGAGGCGATTTCTTTGTTGCTGTCGCTGAACAGGCTGACCTTGAGCGCGCTAATGTAGCCTTCGGTGGGGATGTACAGGTATATCTCGCGGCGCGACTGGGTGGGCAGTTCGATGGCGCGGGTGACGATCAGGTCGGCGTTGTTGAAGCGCGGCGTGACCACCCGCAACGTGCCGCTGGCGTCAGGCCCGTCGTTGGCGACGGTGATGCGAATAGGCATCCAGCGCTGGTCTTTGTAGTAGCCGTCGAACCCGGCGCGGGCGGTGAGGGTGACGGGGGCCGCCTGGGCGGCGGGCGCGGCCTGCGTGGCGAGCGGCCCGGCCAGCAGGCTGAAGGCGATGAGCAGCCCCCCCAGCGCCCGCCCCCAGCGCGAACGGGCCCCCGTGCGGACAAACGCGGCATAAGCGCCGTCTACCAACGTGGCAAGCGCGGTCAACATAAAGGCTACCTACTTCTCAGTCTGCCGGGTGGCAGCGGGGACGGACAACGAGATTCTAACGCCTGCGCCGAGCCAGCGCCCGGCTGCCGGCGGGCGACCGGCCCACGGCTGCTGTGTGGTAAGGATACGGCCAACGCATGCTGTAATGGAGACGCGGCGCCGACCGGTGCAGTTCCCGCGGTCGGTTGTACCATGCCGCCCCCCTTACGTCAATTCAGCCCGCTCTTCGGCCGTCCAAAGTACGGTCAGGTTAGCCTGCCGATTCACGGTGAAGGGCAGCCCGTAGACGCCCTGCCCTAGATCAACGGCGGAGAGCGGCTGATTGTCGAGTAATACGCTGGTCGGCGCGCTGGGTAGCGCCAGCCGCCACTCGCCGGCCGCCACCCGCCCCAGGTCAATGGTCGCCTCCAACCGGCCGGGGCTGACGGCCCAGCCGCTGACCTCACCGCCCTGCGAGAAGTGGAAGGACGAGGCCACCAAGTCGGGCAGGCCGGGGCGCACCGGCCGCAGCGCCAGCAAGTGCGCGCCATGCGGCGGCAGCGCGGCCAGGCGCAGCGCCGCGCCCGCCCCCAGGCGGCGGTGGTCGCCGTCCCAAAACTCCGACACCCAATAGTCGGCGGCCGGGTCCAAGTCGAGGGCGCGCCGATCAGCGTCGCGGTCGCGCGCTGCGCCGGTCCAGTTGAACAGGCCGGCCACGGTCCACGGGCCGAGGTCGTCCACGCCCGGCCGGCGCAGCACGAACACATCGGGCATGTCGCTGTCGAGCCAGCCGGGGGCGGTGGCGCTGGCCCCCAGCACCGGCAGCAGCGCCGCCACGTAGCGCTGCCGCGCGGGCGGCAGGCGGCGCATGTCGTCTGAGACCAGGAACATGCCGCCCGACAGCCCGATGACGGTCGCCAGGCTGCGCACCTCCGGCTCGGTCAGGCGCGTGTCGTGGTCGCGCACCAGCAGGCAGTCGGGGTCGTTGAGCCACCAGCGCTTGTGCAGCGGCGCCCGGTTGATGGTGTTGCGCAGGGCGTTGCGCACGCCCACGAAGTCCATCTCGCGGTAGAGCAGCGGGCCGAGGCGCGGCGTGAAAAGCTGCGGGTCCCAGTCGGGGGCCACGTCGGTGCTCACACGCATGCCGTCCACCACGCCCACCGCTGAGCCGAGCGGGCAGCCGCAGCCGAGCAAGAACGTGTCTGGCCCGGCGGCCTCGCGGATGTCGGTGAGGGCCTGCCGCATGGCCTGGGCGCGGGTGAGCGTGGGGTCGTAGCGCTGGGCGGGCAGCGCGGCGGCGTAGAGAAAGTCGAGCTTGAGGTACGGGAAGCCCCACTCATGCACGGCGGTGGTGATGAGGCGGCGCACATGCTCACGCACGGCCGGGTGCGTGGGGTCGAGCCCGTAGCACCAGCGGAACCAGTTGAGGCCGGCGTTGACACGATGGCCGTTGGCGTGGCGCAGAAACCAGTCGGGGTGCTCGCGCACTATCTGCGCATCGGAGCGCACCATGTACGGAGCCAGCCACAACCCCGGCGCATGGCCCTGCCCGCGAATTTCGGATGCCAGCCAGCGCAGGCCGTGGCCGAAGGTGGGCTTGGTCTCGAACCAATCGCCCACCTGCGCCTGAAAACCGTCGTCGATCTGCACGAAGTCGAGCGGCATCTGGGCGCGGGTCTGCACGATGGCGTGGAGGTTAGCGACCACATCGGCCTCGGTTACGCGGTCGAAGTAGTGGTACCACGAGCACCAGCCCACGGGCGTGGCGGCCGGCACCCGTGCCTCGTTCTCGCGCGCCGCCGCATCGGCATACTCGGCCAGCGTGTCGCTGCCGGCCAGCTCGCAGAATTGCAGATAGGTCCAATCGGTGGGCCGCGCCGCGCCAGGGGCCAGCGCCACCTGGTCGCACTGGGCCGTCAGCCGCAGTGAGGGCGCTTCGGGGTCGAGCAGCACTTCCACCGCCGAGAACTGCTCGCGCTGGCTGGTAAAGCCCGCCACCAGGCCGCGCCCGTGGGTGCGGTCGGCCAGCACGCCGTACATGTCGCTGCTGAAGCGGCCCCGGCGGCGGAACTGCGGCGTGAGCAGGTTGAGCGCCTTGGGTTCGCCCAGCGGCCCAAAGATCGAGCCCGGCTGATGGTCACCGGCTTGCAGCGCCCCGGCAAAACTCCAGCTTTGATAGCCGTTGCTGAAGAAGGCCAGCTCGGTCTGCGCCGCCGTGCCGGGCGGCACCAGCCGCAGCGCGCCGGTCGGGCCGCGCGGGTGCGGGTCTTCGAGCGTCTCGCGCCGGAAGAAGGTGCGGGCGCGGTGGAGCAGGTTCGAGCGGCCGGTGCGCGCCTGAAAGCGCGGCCCAATCCGCAGCAGGTCGATCACTTCCAGATTGATTGACTCGGCGCCGGCGTTGTGGACCACCACCTGCCACAGCAAGAACGGGTGGGCATCGGGCAGCAGGAAGGTCAGCGTCACCGTCAGCGGCGATTCGTCGAGCGACTGGCCAGTTTGGGCGCGCACCCGCAGCCCGGCGGCGGGGCCGTGGGCGGTGGGCACGCCGCTGAGGGCCTCGACCTCGGCTCCCACCAACTCGCCATCCCAATACACCCAGCGCGGCGTGCTGGCCGTCGCCACGGTGTAGATGGCGCCGAGGCGGGCCTCCTCCAGGCGCGGCCACTCGCCGATGCGGGGCGCGAGGTGCCAATAGCCGGTGTGCGGGTCGAGGTGGAAGTTGAGGTAGGCGTTGCTGAGTGACAACATAGGGATTATTTGGCCCAATAGACCGTGTTCTGGGCGGTGCTGCACGTGCAGGCCTCGACCCAGGCCCCCAGCCGGATCATGCGGCCCTGGTAGGCGGTGCCGGTGCTCTGCGCCACCCAGCCGCCCAAGTCGAAGGGCACAATGCCGGGGAGGATGCCATCGGCCGGGAGCCACTCGCCATTGTACTTGCGCGCCATGTGCACGTGGGTGCCGGTGGCCTGCCCGCCGTCGCACGAGGGATGGCCCAGCGGCGCGCCGGTGTCGACCACCGTGCCGACCGGCACCATGTTGTCGTCCAGCAGGTGGAAGTAAAAGACGGTCCAGCCGGTCTGCTCGTAGCCGTCGCTATCCAGGTCAAGCACCACGGTGTTGTCGTCGGCGCGCACGATCACGCCGGGGGCCACGGCCAGGGCGAAGCGCTCGGAGGCGTTGCAGCCCGAGAC
>JAYUUW010000188.1:0-2664 GCA_043754665.1 Anaerolineales bacterium
CCTCGCCGGCCCTCGTACTGCGTTTCTCGTATAGGGTCAGATAGTTCCTCTCACAACCCCACCGTGCGGTGAGCCGGCCCTCTGACGTTGGTGGGCGGCTTGTGTCAATCGCCTAGGGTGCGGCGTTGACCCAAGCCGCCATCACATCGACACTTGTCGATGAATCGACTTAAAAAAATTTCGCCTACGCTTTCATCTCGTTGATCACCGCCGTGGCCTTCTCCTCCGGCGCAAACGCCAGCATCAGTTGGCCGCAGCAGCTTACCACCCGGCTCTGGTTCAGCGTGTAAAACGTCTGCTTGCCCTCGTGCCGCAGGCCCACCAGCCCGGCCTCGCGCAAGATCGCCAGGTGGTGCGACACGGTCGGCTGCTTCAGCCCAATCTGCTCCACCAGCTCGCCCACCGACACCCATTCACAGCAGCAGGCGCGCATAATCCGCTGGCGCGTCTCGTCGGCGATCGCCTTGGCAAACATCACGGGATTGGTGGCAGTTATATCGACATCCATCTATCTGATTATGCCAGTCCACCCGCCGGCCGTCAAGGCTAGAATTGAAACACGTCGTCGCGCAGCTTCACGGTTTTCTTGCTGTAGTTGGTCACAAAGCCGCGCAGCCGCCGTTCCAGGTCGGCCCACAGCGGCGTCTCCAGCAGGGCCTCAATCACTTCCTGGTCCTCGGCGATGAATTCCACCAGCCGCATGGGGTACTCGCCGTAGGCAGTGTGCCAGGCCCCGTTCATGTGCAGCCCCTGGGCCTGCATGGTCGGCACCATCTCCCCCAGCACAAACTGGAAGTAGTTGTCCTGCACGTCGCCGTCGATGTCATAGGTCAAAATGAGCTTGTAGCGCTGCGACTGGTCTGACATGTCGGTGCCTTTACGCGTCTAGGTCGGCGGGCGATTGCTGAGCGCTAGCGGTCGGACGGGCCGCGGCCACTCACGGGGCGGGGCGCGCCAGGCCCGAACCGGCGCACGCTCGCAGGGTTGTTGGTCCATAGGCCGGCGGGGCGGGTGCCGCACTGCGGGCACGTGCCCTCGGCCGTCAGCGTGTAATCCAAAATCCGGTAGCCGCTGCGGGCCACCAGCCGGTGCCGGCAGTTAGGGCAGAAGGTGTGCTCTAAGTCGCCCACTTGCCCCGGCAGGTTCCCGGCATACACATACCGCAGCCCGGCCGCTTGCCCAATCTCGGCCGCCTTCCGCAGCGCGGCGGCGCGGGTGTTGTCGGGCGCCGTCATTTTGTAGTCCTGGTGAAAGGCCGTCACATGCCACGGAATGTCCGGCGATAGCTCGGCCAGGAACTGGGCCGCGTCGGTCAGCTCGGCCGCGCTGTCGTTGAAGCCCGGGATCACCAGCGTCACCACTTCCAGCCAGATACCCCGCGCATGCACCTGCCGCACTGTGTCGAGCACGTTCGCCAGCACCGCGCCCAACTGGCGGTAGTTTTTGTCGCTCATCGTCTTCAGGTCGATCTTGTACGCTGAGACGTAGGGCTGGATATAGTCTAGCACTTCCGGGGTCGCGTTGCCGTTGGAAATATACACGCATTTCAGGCCGGCGGCTATGGCCTCTTTGAACACCGCCACGGCCCATTCGCTGGTGATTAGCGGCTCGTTGTACGACGAGCCCACCAACTGCGCGCCCTGCCGCCGCGCCAGCGCCGCCAACTGCGCCGCCGTCACCACTTCCGGCTGCGCCCCCGCCAGCGCCGAGGCCGGGTCGCGCAGCGCCTGGGAGGTGACCCAGTTCTGGCAGTAGCTGCAGTGCAAATCGCAACCGAGCATCCCGAACGTCAGCGTGTCCGAGCCGGGATAGACGTGGAAGAACGGCTTTTTCTCGGTCGGGTCGCATTGCAGCGCGCCCACGTAGCCCCACGGCACGCGCAGTTCGCCGCCTTCGTTAAACCGCACCTGGCAAATGCCGCGCCGGCCCGGCTTAATCAGGCAGCGGTGGCCGCAGGCGTAGCACGTCAGCGCCCCGTCGGCGCGCGGCGTATATAACTCGCCCCGCACCGTGAGCGCGTCCAGTGTCGCTTCCAGGCTCGCCTGTGCCGCTGCCATGCCCGTGTATCCGCCTTTTAAGACCACCCACGTTGGACATAAGAATTATAGCATTCGGCCCCCCCGCGCCCGGCCGGCTGGCGCGGTCGAACCCAGCCCAGCCACATTGCCGTATTTTCCAGACCAAATTGCCTCTTGCAAACAGAACATTTATTCTGTACAACAGAGTCAATGGAAATGTGTGAGCCTACTATTGAAAGCTCGGTATGACCAAGCGAAGGCTGTTTGCCGCGAGGCAGATGTTGATAGATGTGCTGCTACGCTCGCCGATGCGCAGGTGGGAGTGTGCTTCATCGCTGCCCAGTCACATGGGCATCCTTCCCCTTCCAGGGGAAGGACCGAGGATGAGGGCGACCAACCGCCTCTCCCCTCGCGGTGTCCTGCAACTGAGGAGGCGCTGTCCCGCCTTATATCAAGGTGACAGCGGTGACAGGAGATTTGGTGCTGGTGACAAGAGTGACAAGAACCTGGAAGTCGATGACAAGAAAACCGAATCGCCCGCCTGCCGCGGTAGCACCCCAGTAAACCGTGATCAAGTGGCCCAGCGCTTGACCAGGGCATGGGTGGCTTTGGACCAGCGCCCCTGACGACCAGGCTGAGGTCGCCA
>JAYUUW010000189.1:0-4237 GCA_043754665.1 Anaerolineales bacterium
GTTGAGCTGGTTCTCGCCTTCGACGTTGGTGCGCCAAGCGAACGCGCCGCCGGGCGTGTCGCCGGTGATCGTGTTGTGGCGAAAGACCACGTTGTGGACGCCCTTGGTGCCGAACGGCGCGCGGATGTCGGCCCCGTCGCCCAGGAACAGGTTATTCTCGATCAGCACCTCGCCGGCTTCAAAGAAGGGCGCGCCGTCTTCGCCCAGCAGCACCATGTTGTGGCCGACTGAGCCTTGATAGTGCAGAAAGACGTTGCGGCGAATGGTCAGCCCGCTGATGCCGGTCAGGCCGTCTTCGTCGCCGTTGCTGTCTTTGGCGACGATGAAGCTGGACGTTTCACCCGTGACCGCCCGGCCGCTGGCCTCAAAGGCGTTGAAGAAGATGTTGTCCTCCACCACCACATCGCGCACGCTGTTAATGTCGATGTGCTCGTCCGAGTCGCCCTGGTTGTAGAACAGGTTGCCGCTGATGGTGATCTGTTGGACGCCGTTGTTGATCTTGAGAATGTCGTTGTTGTAGCTGTCGTGCAGGATGTTGTTGCGCAGGGTGATGCGGCTGGTGAACTCGGCCCCGCCGGGCGCATCGCCCAGTGCGTCTTGAATCTGCACCACAATCGGCTCGGCGGCCGGGCTGAGGTGGGCGATATCGAAGCCTTCAATCGTGATGCCCTGCGCTTCAAAGATGGTCAGCACGGTCTCGTCGGCCCGCAGTTGGGCGCGGTAGGCCACCTCTGAGCGCACGGTGACGCCCTGCGCGAACAGGCCGCGAATGCGCACGCGCCCGAGGTATAGGCCGGGCCGCACCAAGATCAGGCTGCCGTCGAGCACGCTGTCGAGCGCGTGGGTGATGGTGGCCCAGGGCGCGGCGGCCGAGCCGTCGCCGGTATCGTCATTGCCGTCCACCGCCACATAGAACGCGGGCAGGTTGGGGTCCGGCGTGGGCGCGACGAAGGTCGGCCCGGCCGCCGCGGTGGTGGGGCGCGGGGCGGCGGCCTGAGCCGTCATGGTGACTTCCAGCGCCTGAACAGTGGCCGGCAGGTCGGGGGTGGGCGCAGCGGTCAGCCCGCCACACGCCAGCGCCAGCAGCACCGGCAACATCAGAAGGGCCCGAATGCGGTTCATGGAGTTCTCCCAATACGCGGATGAGGATGCCGCATAGCTTAGGCGAGGCGGCGCCTTTTGTCACGGGGGCAGACCCCTATTTGGCTTGGGAAGTTTGTGGGGCGCGGGCGGGGGTGAACGTGCGCGTTCACAGGCGAGAATTATCAGGCGGGAGTATGCTAGGGAAAATGGAGTGGAAGTACGCGCCATCGCCCATCCGTGAGCCGTTGAGAAGGCACGGCAGTGCCGCCCGCCAGGAGGCCCGATGAACAAGCCGGAGAGTCGCGACCGAGGGGCGTTGAGTCAACTCACTCACCAGTCGGTGCTAGATGCCCTGCGCCTGGTGCGCACCGGCCAGGTGTACGACCTGGGCGTTGACCTGGGCAATGCCACGCCCCGGCTGCTCCCCAGCCAGGTGGCGGGCTTTAGCCTGAGCCAATTTCGCACGCCGGGCAGCTTCGCGGCCGACGCGGCCATGCAGGGCAACAGCTTCAATGTGGAGCTGGTACAAGGCTCGCTCCACCAGTCGTCGCACATTGACGCGCTAATACACGCCCAGCGGCACGGTCGGGTGTATGGCGGCGGCCAGACGGCCGACCTGCTGGGCGACTTCGGCTGGAGCGCGTTCGGGGCCGAGACCATTCCGCCGATTTGCATGCGCGGCGTGGTGATCGATGCGGCGGCCGAGCTGGGCACAACGCCCGTGCCGGATGGCTACGCCCTCTCGGCCGCGCAGTTGGCGGCGGCGGTACAGGCGCAGGGCGTCACGCTGCAAGCCGGCGACGCAGTGCTCATCCGCACGGGCAAGATCAGGCAATACATGACCGACCGGCCGGCGTTTGAGGCGGGCTGCCCCGGCCTGTCGGCAGAAGCCGCGCGCTGGCTGGTCGAGCGCGGCATGGCGCTGTTCGGGCTAGACGCGACCAGCGCCGACCCGCACCCGGTGCCGAATTGGGACGATACCGTGCACGAGGAACTGCTCATCCGCCGGGGCATTCACATTATTGAGAACGTCAATCTCGAAGACCTGGTGCGCGAGCAGGTGCGCGAGTTTGCCTTTGTGTGCCTGCCACTCCGCATCCAGGGCGCGACCGGGTCCTGGGTGCGCCCGATGGCGCTGGCCTAAGGCGCGCCGGAAGACAGGAGACAAGTGCGATGGGTGTGAACAAACTGCGCGCCCGCCTGCGGGCCAAAGAGATCAGCTATGGGCTGTGGGTCACCCTGGAAAGCCCCACCGTCACCGAAATCGCGGCGGCGCTGGGGATCGATTGGATCTGCGTGGACATGGAGCACGGCCACCTGGGCTTGCGCGAGGCCGCCGAACACCTGCGGGCAGTGCGTGGCAGCGAGACCAGCGTGATTGTGCGCCTCCCCGAGGTCACGCGCGACCACGTGAAGCGCGCGCTGGACCTGGGCGCGCACGGCGTGCTGCTGCCGCTGGTGCGCACGCGGGCCGATGTGGAGCGCGGCCTGGGCTTTGGGCGCTACCCGCCGCAGGGCGAGCGCGGCGTGGGCGGGGAGCGGGCGGTGCAGTGGGGGCTGGGCTTTCACGAATACCTGGCGCAGGCCAACACCGAGACCTTGATCATCCCGATCATCGAGACGGCGGAAGCGGCGGCGAATATCGACAGCATTCTGGCGGTGCCGGGGCTGGAGGCGATCTTCTTTGGCCCGTCGGACCTCTCGACCACCTCCGGCTACCTGGGCCAGTGGGAAGGCCCCGGCATCGCCGAGACGATCTTGGATATTCGCGGCAAGGCGGCGCAATTGGGCATCGGCGCGGGCGTGATGGCGACCAGCGTGGAGGATGGCGTGCGGCGGCGCGACCAGGGCTTTAGCCTGATCGCCATCGGGCCGGACACGGGGCTGCTGATTCGGGCGATCAACCAGGCGCTGGAGCAAATGCGCGGCCACACGGTTAAGCACCTGTGGTTCTAAGCGGAGAGGCGAAGCGATGATGATTGTCAAACCGGCGGCGGAACTGCGCCAGTTGGTCAACGACGTGCTGCGGGCGTTGGGCGCGCCGCCGGAGGTGGCGGCGCGGGTGGCTGAGGCGCTGGTGGAGAGCAACCTGGTGGGGCATGATTCGCATGGCGTGATGCGCCTGCCGCAGTATGTGGACGCCATTCGCGCGGGCACGCTCAACCCAGCCGGGCGGGTGGTGGTCATTCAGGAATTGCCGAGCACCGTGTTCTTGGACTGCGGCTGGAACTTCGGCCACTACGCCTGCGCCCAGGGCATGCAGTTGGCGATCGACAAAGCCCGCACGCAGGGCATTGGCCTGGCGGTGCTGCGGCACTGCGACCACACCGGCCGCATTGGCGAGTACGCCACCATGGCGGCCGACCAGGGCTGCGTGGGGCAAGTGGTGTGCAACGGCTCGCTGCCGGGCGGGCTGGTGGCCCCCTACGGCGGGCGGGCGCGGGCGCTGGGGGCCAACCCGCTGGCCTGGGCGGTGCCGGGCGGGCCGGGCCAGCCGCCGATCTATCTGGACTTTGCGACGGCGGCGGCGGCGCACGGCAAGCTGGAGGTGGCCGCCGCCAAGGGCGAACAGGTGCCGGCCGGGTGGATTCTGGACAAGGACGGCCAGCCGACGCGCAACCCACAGGAGGCGCTCGACGGCGGCGCGATTCTGCCATTTGGCGAGCACAAGGGCTACGCCCTGGGCGTGATGATCGAGCTGCTGGGCGGCGGCCTGAGCGGGGTGGGCTTCCCCATCTTCCCCACCTACCGCTGGGACCAGGGCACGCTGCTGACGGCGATTAACATTGAGGCCTTCCAGCCGCTGGCGAGTTTTCAGGCCATGGTGGCCGAGTTCACCCAGCGCATCAAGGCCATGCCGCGCGCGGCGGGCCACGACGAGATTTTCGTCCCGGGCGAGCATGAGTGGCGCACCAAGCAAGTGCGGGAGCGCGCGGGCATTGCGCTGCCGGAGGTCACCTGGGGGCGCATCAGCGACATCGCCCACACGCTGGGGCTGGCCGCCTGAGGCGACGGTTGATTCAATTGTGGCCTTGACGGGCATCGTTATTGCCATAGGCCACGTCGAGCGCCACACCGTCAAGAGGCCCACTCATCGCAGGGTGGGCACTTGAAAGAAACTATCTGACCCCGACGAACCAACGCCGCACTTCGG
>JAYUUW010000190.1:0-9180 GCA_043754665.1 Anaerolineales bacterium
ACCTGTTGGGGATTGAATTGGGGCCGGTGCGCTTGAAGTGCGCGCTGCTGTCGCTGAAGGTGCTGAAGGCCGGGGCCTATGGCCTGGCCGGGCAGCAGTATCACGACCACGACGACGACGATTAGGCCGCCGGCGCGCGGCTCGGAACGAGGCGACATGGCGTATTACGACAAGGTGGACCCCGCGACGGCCGACTATGTGGCCGTGGCGACGAAAGACGAACTGCCCAATGGGGCGCGCAAGCTGCTGGAAGTGGACGGGCGGGCGATTGCGGTTTTCAACATTGCCGGCACGTACTACTGCATTGCCGATGTGTGCTCCCACGACGACGGCCCGGTGGCCGAAGGCGATCTGAACGCGACGGAGATCGAATGCCCCCGGCACGGCGCGCGGTTCGACGTGCGCACCGGCAAAGTGCTGAGCTTCCCCGCCATTGTCGACATCCCGGCGTACCCCGTGCGGGTCGAGGGGGATGACATTTTGGTCGGCCTGCCGCCGGCCGACTAGCCGCGGGGCGGGCCGGCGGCCCCGCCACACTCCGCAGAAAATCCCTGGACGATGCCCAAACCATCAAAAGATTTGTCCGCGCGCGTGGACGAGTTAAGCCAGGCCCTGCGCTTCCACAACCATCGCTATCACGTGCTGGCCACGCCGCTGATCTCCGACGCGGAGTACGACGCCCTCTACAACGAACTCAAAGCCATCGAAGCCGAGCACCCCGAACTGGTGCGGCCAGATTCGCCGACTAAACGGGTGGGGGGCGAGATTTCGGCTAAATTCGTCAAGGTGCCGCACCCGGCGCCGATCCTCAGCCTGAGCAATGCCTTCTCGGCCGATGACCTGCGGGCCTGGTACGAGCGCCTGGTGCGGCTGGATGACCGCGTGGAGCGCGCGGGGTTTGTGGCGGAGCCTAAGATCGACGGGCTGACGGTCGTGCTGCACTACGCCGACGGGCAATTTGTGCGCGGCGCGACGCGCGGCGACGGCGAGGTGGGCGAAGAGATCACCCCCAACCTGCGGACTATTCGGGCGCTGCCGCTGCGCATTCCGGTGCCGGCGGCGGCCCGCGCCAGCCGCGCCAAGACCGCCACCAAACCCAGTAAAAAGACCTCCGTGCCGCTCAGCGCGCCGCCCCGATTAGTGGTGCGCGGCGAGGCCGTGATTTACACCCAAGACTTTGACAACATGAACGCCGCCCTGACGGCCGAGGGCAAAGACACCTACGTCAACCCGCGCAATACGGCTTCGGGCGCGCTGCGCCAGCTCGACCCAAAGCTGACGGCGGCGCGGCCGATCTCGCTGCTGTGCTACGCCATCGTGGACGCCGAGGGCGTGGCGGTGACCACCCAGTGGGGCGTGATTGAGTTGCTGCGGGCGCTGGGGTTCCCGACGGCGAGCACCATCAAGCGGTGCGACGATATTGAGGGCGCCATCGCCTATTGCGAGGCGCAGGCGGCGGCGCGGGACCAACTGCCGTATGAGACCGACGGCATCGTCATCAAGCTCGATGATCTGCGGCTGGCGGCCGACCTGGGCTATGTGGGCAAAGACCCGCGCGGCGCGATTGCCTTCAAGTTCCCGGCGCGGGAAGTGTCGACCACGCTGCACGAGATTGTGGTGAACGTGGGCCGGTCGGGCGTGCTGACGCCCAACGCCGTGCTGGAGCCGGTAGTGGTGGGCGGGGTGACGGTGAAGCAGGCCACGCTGCACAATTTCAACTTCATCGCCGATAAGGACATCCGCCTGGGCGACCGGGTGATGATCAAGCGCGCCGGTGAAGTCATCCCCTACGTCATCGGGCCGATTGTCGAGGCGCGCACCGGCAGCGAGCGGGTGTACGCCATCCCGAGCGTGTGCCCGGTGTGCGGGCAGCCGATTGAGCGCGTGGAAGGCGAAGTGGCCTACTACTGCGTCAACGGCGCGTGTCCGGCGCAGCTCTCGCGGCTGGTGGAGCACTTTGTGGGCGTGCTCGACATTGTGGGGTTCGGCGAAAAGCTGGCGATCCAACTGGTGCAGGTGGGCCTGGTCAAAGATGTGGCCGATGTGTTCACGCTGACTAAGGAACAGCTGATGGAATTGGAAGGCTTTGCCGAGAAGAAGGCCCAAAACCTGATCGACAACATCGACGTCACCCGCACGCGGCTGGTCAAGGACGGGCAGTTGGGCCGGTTGATCGGCGCGCTGGGCATGCGCGGCGTGGGCGAGGTGATGGCGACTGACCTGGCGGCCCACTTTGGCACGCTGGACGCGCTGGCGGCGGCCACGGTGGACGATATGCAGTTGGTGGAAGGCGTGGGGCCGAACGTGTCGCAAGCGGTGGCCGATTGGTTCGGGCTGCCCCGCAACCAACAGCTTTTGGCGCGGCTGAAGGCGCTGGGCGTGTGGCCGGCGGCGGCGGCGCGGCGCAAGGCGGTTGTGGCCGACACGCTGGCCGAGATGACGTTCGTCATCACGGGCACGCTGCCGACCTGGTCGCGCGACGAGGCCAAGGCGTTTATTGAGGCGCACGGCGGCAAAGTGACCGACAGCGTGAGCAAGAAGACCAGCTACCTGGTGTTGGGCGAGGCGCCTGGCTCGAAATATGCCAAAGCGCAGAGCCTGGGCGTGCCGGTGGTCGACGAGGCCGGGCTGCGGCAGCTCGGCGAGGCCGCCAAGGCGACATAATTGGTCCACATGTTCGATTTGTGAATTGTGATATATTCACAAATCGACTCACGTGAGCTGGTTCAAAGGAGCTGCGATGGAGGAAACTCTGGTCAACGATAAATTTGGAGAGCGCATCCGCTTCTGGAACAACCGGGTGGAGACGCTCGAAGCCGCTGACCTGTATTTCTACAACCAGCCCATCGAGGCGCTGCATGGCGGGGTGCGGGTGCAGGTGCGCGGGCGCGAAATGCTGATGTTCGCCTCGTACAGCTACCTGGGCCTGATTGGGCATCCCAAGATCAATGCCGCGGCCAAGGCGGCCATCGACGAGTTCGGCACCGGCACCCACGGCGTGCGCTTGCTGGCCGGCACGCTGAAGCTGCACCGCGACCTGGAAGCGACCATTGCGCGCTTCAAAGGCACCGCCGACGCGGTGACCTTCTCCAGCGGCTATGTGACCAATCTGACGGCCATTTCCACGCTGGTAGGCCGGCACGACTCGGTCATCTGCGACAAACTCAATCACGCCTCGATTGTGGATGGCTGCCTGCTGTCTGGCGCGACGCTGCTGCGCTTCCGGCACAACGACATGGAAGACCTGGAGCGCTGTCTCCAGCGGGCCGAGCCGGGCGGGGCCAAGTTGGTGGTAGTCGATGCCGTATTCAGCATGGACGGCGACTTGATCGATCTGCCGCGCACGGTGGAACTGTGCCGCAAGTACGGCGCGCTGCTGATGGTGGACGAGGCGCACTCGATCGGCGTGCTAGGCAAGACCGGGCGCGGGATTGAAGAGCACTTTGGCCTGGAGAACGTCATCGACTTGAAGATGGGCACGCTGAGCAAGACCGTGCCTTCGGTGGGCGGCTACCTGGCCGGACGGCGCGACGTGATGCAGATGTTCCGGCATGCGTCGCGGGCGTTCATCTTCTCGGCGGCGCTGCCCCCGGCCCAGGCGGCGGCGGCCAAGGCGGCATTTGAGGTCATGATGGAGGAGCCGGAGCGGGTGGAGCAACTGCGGCAGAACTCGGCCCAGTTCATCAATGGGCTGAAGGCGGCCGGGTTTGACACCATGCGCACCGAGACGGCAATTGTGCCGGTGCTGTGCGGGGCCGACGAAAAGGCCTTCACTATGGTGCAGCACTGCCAGCACGAGGACATCTTTGTGCTGCCGGTAGTCTCACCGGCTGTGCCGGAAGGCCTGGCGCGGCTGCGGGCCACCGTCACGGCCGCCCACACGCCGGCCGAAATCGACACCGCGCTGGCGGTGTTCGAGCGAGCGGGCAAGCGCGCCGGCATTATCTAGACCAACCGCCGGGCGGCCACGTGGCGCCCGGCTTTTTTTATGGCCACCATTCTTCTCAAAGCTGGGCGCGACAAGTCACTGCTGCGGCGGCATCCGTGGATCTTCTCCGGCGCGATCGAGCGCATGGTAGGCGAAGCGCCCGCCTCCGGCGCGACCGCGGCCGTGCAGGCGGCCGACGGCACTGCGCTTGGGTGGGGGGCGTGGTCGCCCCTGTCGCAGATTGCGGTGCGGCTGTGGTCGTTCGACCCGGCGGCCGAGATTACCCCCGCGTTCTTCCACGAGCGCTTGCGGCTGGCGCTGGCCGCGCGGCAGCCCCTGCATCAGACCCCCAATCTTAACGCGTATCGGCTGGTCAACGCCGAGTCGGATGGCATTCCGGGCCTGGTGGTCGACCGCTATGGCGGCTACCTGGTGTGCCAATTCCTGACGGCCGGGGCGGAGTTCTGGAAGGCGACGCTGGTGGAAGCCCTGAACGCGCTGGCCCCGGAGTTCGTGGGGTCGGTGGAGGGCATCTACGAACGGTCGGACGTGGATGTGCGCGAGAAGGAAGGGCTGGCCCCACTGACCGGCGTGTTGGCGGGCGCGGAGCCGCCGGAATTGGTGACCGTGCAGGAGTACGACTGCCAGTTCCAAGTGGCCATCCGCACCGGCCACAAGACCGGGTGCTACCTGGACCAGCGCGACAACCGGCGCATGCTGGCGGAGTACGCGGCCGGGGCGGAGGTGCTGAACTGCTTCGCTTACACGGGTGGGTTTGGCGTGTGGGCGCTGCGGGGCGGGGCGCGGCAGGTGACCAACATCGACACCTCGGCCGGCACGCTAGAACTGGCGGCGGCCAATGGGGCGCTGAACGGCTTTGACGCGGCGCAGATGGAGAACATGAACGGCGATGTGTTCAGTGTGCTGCGGCGCTACCGCGACAGCCGGCGGCAGTTTGACATCATCGTGCTCGACCCGCCCAAATTCGCGGAGTCGCGGGCGCAGGTCGACGGCGCGACGCGGGGGTATAAAGACATCAACCTGCTGGCGCTGAAGTTGCTGCGGTCGGGCGGGGTGCTGTTCACCTTCTCATGCTCCGGGCTGATCTCGCCCGACCTGTTTCAGAAGATCGTGGCAGGGGCGGCGGCGGATGCGGGCCGAGACGCGCAGATCGTGCGGCGGCTCTCGCAGGGGCCGGACCACCCGGTGGCGCTGAGTTTCCCCGAGGGCGAATATCTCAAGGGGCTGGTGTGCCGCGTGAGCGGCTAGATTGGAGCAACCACGATGCGGTTAACTGGCAAGCGCGTGGCGATGCTGGTGGATGAAGGTTTTGAAGACCTGGAGTTTTGGGTCACTGTGATGCGGCTGCGCGAGGAAGGCGCAACGGTCACCATTGTGGGGGCCAAGGCCGGCCACACGGTGAAGGGCAAGAGCTGCCTGACGGCCACCAGTGATGTGGCGGCGGCGGATGTGACGGCGGACGGTTTTGACAGCGTGGTGGTGCCCGGTGGCTGGGCGCCGGACAAGATGCGGCGCTACCCGGCCATCACCGGGCTGGTGCGGGGCGTGTACGACCAGGGCAAGATCGTCGGGCTGATTTGCCATGCGGGGCTGGTGGGCATTTCGGCGGGGATTGTGAAGGGCCACCGCGCGACCGGCAGCCTGGGCATCAAGGATGACCTGGTGAACGCCGGGGCCACGTGGGTGGACGAGGCGGCCTTCCGCGATGGGCAGTTGGTGTGGGGGCGGGTGGTTGAAGATATCCCCGCGTTCTGCCGCGAGCTGGTGGCGGCGATTGAAGCAGGGTAGGGCGCAGCGCAGGGCTTAAACGCCACCGGGCCGACTGACGCCGGCCCGGCAAACGTACTGGTGGAGATGGCGGGAATTGAACCCGCGTCCGAAAAACTCGACCACAGGCATCTACAAGCTTAGCCACACTATTTTGATTTCATCGCCCAGGCCCCATGTGGCAGGGTCAAAGGGTGACAAGTCGCTTTGTCTTTCGCTCCAGCCGCGGCGTCTGGAACGGCACTCTGTCCTTTGTTACGCTGATGGCACGCGCCGCCAGAGGGGCTCGTGGTCAACGGGTCTCCTTATAGGAGGCCGGCTCAGACGCTTACGGGATTAGGCCGCGAGCGGGAGAGCGCTGTAAGTGCGGTTGGCACTTGAGTTTTTTGCGCTGCGTTAACGGGGTTCGGCGCCGCCCGGCTTGCAACCTGTAATCAGCCTCTTCCGTCGAAGCCTGTCATCCCCAGGTAGCCAAATTATACCATGCCGAGCCAAGTGCCATGGCTTAGGGCAATGTGAAAAGTTGGCTGGTGCTAATAGCCCGCTCAATATCTTGCCGGAACACTGTCGCGTCTGGGAAGGTGTAAACGCGCGCAAACTCGCTCCAGGCTTGATCTATTTGGCCAGAGTAGAGCAGGGCGAGGATGAGCGGAAGCACAACGCACTTGGTTGTGCCGTCCCATTCCCCATATTGGCCGGGTTGGGCGGACTCAGCTTGCGCCGTATATTCTGGGAGGTCGGCCGAATATTGGTCTGCAAATCGTGGGCTGGCAGCTTGGTAGCGGTTAGCCTCGGGTGAGTATGCGAGGAAGACCGTCACATTTGTCGCGCTTGTAACGGGGCAGTACTCGAGTCGAAAATTGTCGTCACAGGTAATGAATTCCAGAATGCCGTCACCGTCGAGGTCGGAAAACTTGTTCCCAATGCAACTTGCGGGGGGCGTCGCTAATAGCAACTCGGGTGTGTCGCCTAAGCTGTAGATAATTGTCCCCAGGCAGCAATAAGGACCCCCGCTGAACGTTTCCACCGCCAGCTCTGGCACCCCGTCGCCGGTGAAGTCAGTGCCGCTGAGTGGGTTGATCCAATAGAACTCCTCAATTTGAATCGGCTCTGCGCCGACTAGCTCTAGAGTCAATAACCGGTCAAAGCCATCCACGCCGTCCGGCATCGCCGCGTTACGCCAGATACGCGCGGTGTACTTCCCAAACAAACTCTCCTGGTCGAGGACATAAGTGACATCGGGATAAAGTGAGGATGCAGGCACGGGGCCAGCCGGTATATTGGTTGACGTCGCTGTCTGGGTGGCGCTAGCCGTCTTCGACGGAGGGGGAGTAGTGGTGGGCGGTGTGACCGTAGGCACGGGCGTGGCGGGAGCAGGGGGCTCAGTGACGATCGGCGTTATCGTGGGCAGTGACACTGAAACCGCCGTTAGGGGGGCCGCGACGCTAGCAGCGATCTGGGTCTCCACGTCTGCGTCGTCCAGCAGATTGCCGCCAGCGGTGCAGGCAACCAAGCCACAGGCCACGAGCAAAGCCAATACGACAAGCTGTAGTCGCCAAATACAAGCGAAGTTAATGCGCATAGCCATTAGGGCGAGTGAAGAGCGTCAAGGTGAAATCACCTTTGAGTGGATTTAGCCTATGCGCAACCGGTTTTCACGGCCCATTGGCGGTGTGCGGTGGGCCTGTGGCTGACGTTGTAATGCCGGGTGCGGCGCGGGCGGCAGGGCAGGCCGCCGATGCTAGCCCCGCCCGCGCTGGTTGAGCGTGCGTTGAATATCCCGTTGGCTGTCGCGCTCGGCGATGGCCTGGCGCTTGTCGTAGTTCTTCTTGCCGCGGCCCAGGGCGATTTCGAGCTTGGCGCGGCCTTTGACAATGTACATGCGCAGGGGGACGATGGCAAAGCCTTTGAGCTTGGCCTGCTCGGCCAGCTTGGCGATTTCTTTCTTGTGCAGCAGCAGCTTACGGGGGCGCAGCGGCTCGTGGTTTTGGCGCGACGCCGGGTCGTAGGGCGAGATGTGAGCATTGAGCAGGAACATCTCGCCGCCCTGGCTTTGCACATACGCTTCTTTGAGCTGCACCTGGCCGGCGCGGATTGACTTGATCTCCGAGCCGACGAGGGCCAGGCCGGCCTCAAAGCGGTCTTCGAGGAAGTAATCGTGGCTGGCGCTGCGGTTCGTGGAGACGACTTTGTCGCCAGGGGTCTTGGGTTCAGCGGCTTTGGGCATTTAGGGCTCACCATCGGCCACATGGGCCGGCGCACTTTCCACCAGGGCGTTCAAAACGCGCAGGGCATAGGTCAATTCGGCGTCGCTGCCGTCGGTCGCCGGCTCCACGGGGTAGGTCGGCGGCAAACCGCCGTCTTCCAGCTCATGGCGGGCCGGCGTGTACCAGCGATAGGCCGTGACGTGCAGGCTCGACCCATCGGACAAATCATACACCAGTTGGACCGAGCCTTTGCCGTAGGTGGGCTGGCCCACCAGCGGCGCGCGGCCCCGGTCGAGTAGCGCGCCGGCGACGATTTCGGCGGCGCTGGCGGTGTTGTGGTTGACCAGCACCACCAGCGGGGCCTGAGTGGCCGGCGTGTCGTTGGGAGCGGCGCTGTAGGTCTTCTCAGGGGCGGCGTGCTGGCTTTCATACATGACCACGCCGCCATCGAGAAAGCGGCTGGCCACGTCCACGGCGGATTCGAGGATACCGCCGCCGTTGTTGCGCAGATCGAGCACGAAGCGGGTGGCGCCGGCCGCCTGAAGCTCTTCCAGGGCCTGGCCGACTTCGGCGGGCGTCTTGCCGCTGAAACGGCTGATGGCGATCAAGCCGATGCCGGGCTGGTCGGGGAGCATCTTCCAGGTGGCCGACGGGATCTCAAAGCGCTCGCGAGTGAGGCTAACCGTGGCTTCCGCGCCGCCGGGGTGCCGCACGGTGAGGCGGACGGCCGTGCCAATGAGGCCACGTACCAGGGCGGTGGCCTGGTCCACACTCGCGCCGGGGGCCAAAAAGACATCATCAACGGCCAAGAGCACGTCGCCAGTGAGGACGCCGGCGAGGGCGGCGGGGGACTCGCGATATGGATCCAGCACGATCTCGCCGGTGTCGTTGGCGCTAAGGTTTACGCCGATGCCGCCGTACTCGCCCTGGAGCGACTGAGTTTCTAACTCGTGCGCCTGGGGCTCCACGAAGACGGTGTAGGGGTCGCCGACGGCCGCCGTAAAGCCCCGCACTGCGCCGTACTCCAGGGTTTGATCATCGGGCAGGGGGCCGAGATAGTGGTCTTCGAGCAGGCCGCGCACCTCGCCCAGGATGGCATAGTTTTGGCCATCGCCGCTAAACGGCAAAGCCAGCGGCGGCTGGGCCGACACGGCCCGCACCACATAGCCGGACAGGAACGCGGCGGTCAGAAACAAGACGTCGATGGCGGCAAACGCCGCCAGGCTGCGGAGCCGCTTGGCACGAGCAGGGTCACTC
>JAYUUW010000191.1:0-3473 GCA_043754665.1 Anaerolineales bacterium
AGGCCGTAGTAGGCCAGCCACTCGGCGGCCAGCCAGCGGTAGGTATCGCGGCGGCGGCCCGGCTCCGAGCCGTGCACCATCACGATGGCGGGGTAGAGCGCCTCGGCCGGCGCGCCGGGGAGCTGCGGCGTGAGCAGCGTGCCGGCCAGCGTCACATCGCCGTTGGCAAACTGGCCCTCGATGGTAGTGTAGAACTCCGGCGCGCGCGCGGCGCTGAGCACCGGCTGCCCGGCCTGCGCAAACAACAGCCCGGTGACCGCGCCGTTGGTGCGCGTGAAGGTGACGGTGGTCTCAACTGGCGCAGGCACCTGCCAGGCCGGGCCGCCCACATACGTGTCCTCGGCCACGGGCAGCAGCGGGCTCATGCGGCCGGTGAGGAAGTCGCGGTACATCACCTGGTCGCCGTCGTGGAAGATGGCGATCAGATGCTCGTGGTCCACCGTATACCAGCCGAGCACGCCGCCGGTGTCGCCGCCGTCGGCCAGCCGCACCAGCGTGAGCGGCACCGCCGCGTTGTTGAGGGTGGCCGTGGCGGTTAGCAGGCCGCCCGCCACCTCCCCCGCAAAGCTGAGGGTGCGGCCCCGATCAGTGATCTGCCAGGTGACCTGTGAGCCGTTGAGGGCGAGGCTGTCAAGCGCGCCGTCATGATCGACCATGGGCAGGCGGTAGCGGCCGGACTCGCCCGAAGTGTCAAACGTGAACAAGAAGTAGCCGGGCTGGGCTGGGTCAGTGGGAAACGTCTCGGCCGCCAGCCACTCCCCGCCGATGTTGGCCGGCAGGGGCGTGGCGCTGGCCGGCACCGCCGTCGGTGGCGGCGCGGTGGTGGCCGTGGCGGCCGGGCCGGGCAGTGTGGCCGCCTGCCCTAGTGCGGTTGGGGTGGGCGCAGCGGGCGTGGCCGTCCCGCACCCGGCGCTAGCCAGCAGCGCGGCGATGAGGCCGGAGAAGACGATGGATTGCAGACGACGCAGCAAGTTCATGTAGTTGTCCCTGGCGCGCGGCAGCCGGAGTGGTTCCCCGCGGGCACACCGCAAGGATAGCGGCGCGGGCGGGCGGTGTCGCCTACCGTTTGGGGTGTTCCGCCGGCCGCCGAGTCAGGCCAGCAGCCCCAACGTGCGCGCCAGCGTGGCCGCCCGCGTGCGGTTGCGCACGCCCAGCTTGCGGTAGATGCTCTTGGTGTGCCATTGCGCCGTGCCCACGGCAATGCTCAACTGCCGGGCGATCTCGCGGTTCGACCAGCCTTCGGCCAGCAGCCGCAGCACCTCGCGCTCGCGGGCGCTCAGCGGTTCAAGCAGCGCGGCCTCGCCAGTGGCGTCGGCCTCCGCTTCGCCCAGCGCCGACAGCCCGGCCGCGCGCCGCAGCGTGTGCCGGTAGCGCGGGCTGATCGACCGGGCCAGTTCAGGCGTCAAGCTCAGGGCGCGCAGCAGCCGCGTGAACGGCAGCCCCTCATCCACAAACACGCGCACATACCCCTCCGGCTCGGCCAGCCGCAGTGTGGCCGCCAGCTCCGCCAGCGCGGCCGGCTCGTCGCCCTCGGCGGCTAAAGCTAAAGCCCGCAGCAGCCGCATCTCCAGCACGTGCGCCGCGCGGCCGGCGGCCTCCGCGCGGGGGAGCATTTCGGCCAGCAGGGCGTGCGCGGCGGAAATCGACTCCGGTGTGGGCGCGGCCAGCCACACGCGCACAAGCGTCAAGTCCGCCAACGCGTGGCGGTCGCGGGCGGCGGTGGAGGCGGCGGCCCAGCGGCGGGCGGCGTTCAGGTCGCCCTGGGCCAGCGCCAGTCGTGCCTGCCAAACGGCCAGCACGGCGCCGTCGCGGGCCGTGGGCGGTGTCAGCGCTTCGGCGGCGGCCAGGCTGGCGCGGGCGGCCTCAGATAGGCCCAGCGCCTGCTGCACGCGGGCCTGGACGAGCAGCCCCTCCAGGTGCGGGCCTGTCTGCCCGGCGATTTCGGCCAGCGGCAGTTCCTCGGCCAGGTGCGCGGTGGCGGCGTCCAGGTCGTTCCACTCGCGCCGCAGGTCGGCCAACCCTAGCCCGGTGACCGCCGCCAGCGCCGCGCCGCCGTGGTCGTGCGCCCAACTGCGCGCTCGGCGGAAGAGCGCGGCGGCAGCATGCAGTTGCCCCTGCTCGGCGCGCAGCCGGGCCTGGGCGCTGAGGATGCTCAGGTGAATAAACGGGTGCGGCGCGCCGGCGATGATCTGCGCGGCCTCGGCGTAGGATTGCTCGGCGGCGAGCAGCTCGCCCGCGGCCTGGTGCGCCTGGCCGAGTGTCAGCGCCACCAGGCTGCGCATCCGCACCTCGTCCGGCGGCAAGTGGGTGAGGGCGGTGCGCGCCCACTGCGCCGCCGCGGGGTAGTCGCCGCGCTGGCGCGCCACCTGTGCGCGAATGACGGCGGTCTGTCCCAACCCAGCGGCCACGCTCTGGCGCACGGCCTGCGCCTCGGCCGGCGGCAAAGTGGCGGCATAGGCCTCGCCGCTGTGCAGGCGCGCCTCGGCGTGGTCGAGCACCGGCCCAACGGCCTCCAATTGATAGCTGAGGCTGTAGCACCAGGCCTGCCAGATCGATAGCGAGGCGCTGGCCTGGACGTACGCGGGCGGCAGCGCGGCCAGGCGGCGGGCGATGGTGGCGACGGCCCCCTGCGCCATCAGCGCCTCGACGCTGCGGTGGATCAGTGCGGCGGCGCGCCCAAAGTCACTGGCGGCCAGCCAATGGTCAAAGGCCGCGCTGTTGTCGCCATGCGCTTCGAGCCAGGCGGCGGCGCGGGCATGCAGCGCAGTCCGGTCAACGCCGCTGGCGGCCAGCCGCGCCCGCAGGAACTCAGCGAAGAGCGGGTGATAGCGATACCAGCGCCGTTCGGCGTCGAGCGGGGTGAGGAACAGGTTGTGCTGTTCCAGTTGTTCGAGCATCCCCGTCGGCCCGTCCTCTACTAGCGCGGCGCATAAGTCGGCACTCAGGCGGTCCAAGATTGAGGTGTGCAGCAAGAAGCGCTGGGTGGCGGGCGGCTGCCGGTGCAGCACCTCGGCTGCCAGATAGTCAAAGATATGGCGCTGGGCAGCGGGCGGCAGCGCGGGCGCGGCCTCACCGGCGGGCAGCGCCAGTGCGGCCAGTTGCAGCGCGGCGGCCCAGCCCTCAGTCTGCGCTTCGAGCGCCTGCACCACCGCCGCCGGCATGGCGCGGCCGGTAGCCTGATTGAGAAACAGCGCGGCCTCGGACGGTGTCAGGCGCAGAGCGTCGGCGCGGATTTCGGTCAACCGGCCCTGCGCGCGCAGGCGCGGCAGGGGCAGGGCGGCCGGGTCGGCGCGGTGGCCGCGCCCTATCCCGCCGCCGCCGGCGAGGCGCGCCGTGTGCTGGCCGCACCGTCGCCCACCGGCGCGGCCGTGGTAAGCGCGCTGTTTGCCGCCCTGCCGCCGCGCGCCCCGCTGGCGCTGGTGCTCGATGACTATCATGTAATTGAGGCGGCCGAGGTGCACGCCGGGCTGGCC
>JAYUUW010000192.1:0-3399 GCA_043754665.1 Anaerolineales bacterium
GGCTACAACAGCATCTTCCTGCTGCCCACCAACCTGTACGGCCCGCGCGACAACTTCAACCCCGAGTCGTCGCACGTCATCCCGGCGCTGATTAAGAAGTGCCTCGAAGCGCAGGCCAGCGGCGCCGATGAAATTGTCAGTTGGGGCGATGGCTCACCGACGCGGGAGTTCTTGTATGTGGAAGACGCCGCCGAGGGCATTCTGCTGGCGACCGAGCGCTTCGACAGCCCCGACCCGGTGAACCTGGGCAGCGCCTACGAGATCAGCATCAAAGACCTGGTGACCACCATTGCGCGGCTCACCGGCTTCAGCGGGCGGATTGTGTGGGACGCGACCAAGCCCAACGGCCAGCCGCGCCGCAAGCTCGACACCCAGCGCGCCGAAACGGCCTTTGGCTTTCACAGCACCACTACCTTTGAAGACGGCCTGCGCCGCACGATTGAGTGGTACCGCGCTCACCAGGCCACGGCGGCGGGGGCGGCCCAGTAGGGGGAAAGGGCGTTAGCCACGAATGGGCACGAAGAGGAAAGAGTCGCTGGCCGGGGAGCTAACCGAGTTTGGGAACGGGTAGAGCCAATGGTCAATGGAACGGGGCGCTAGCAGCCGCGCCAGACGAATTAGCACGAATGGTTTTGGGTGATAGCACGGGGTTAGCCACAGCAGAAGTCAACCAGCGCTTTCAAACGCAATGGGCGACAGTGGCGCGAGCGGATCACGCCGTTGTTTATTCAAAACCCAGTAGACGGCCGGCTACAAGGCGCTGGTCGCCGGCGGGCGGTCAGTGAGGCGCAGCCAGGCCTTGCGCAGCGCCCGGCCGGGGATTTCAGACAGATGCCCCAGCCGCCAGCTTAGGCGCAGGTAACGGGCAAAGCCGCCCGGCGTAACCCGCTCGTGCGCCAGGTGAGCCAGCGCCTGATAGCGTTCCCACTCCAGCGGGAAGTAACCGAACGTCCCCGGCCGGCGCAGGCGCGCCTGGTAATAGCGGCGCTCTTGATCAGTGACGGGCATGGCCCGCAGCGCGGCCAGCACCGCCGGCGGCACGGGGGCCTGCAAGAGCGTGTGCAGCAGACTGAGCGTGTCGCGCAGGGGCAGCACCAGCCGCCGCTGTTCGGCGTGCGCCAATAGCCGCGCCCAATCGAGCTGCGCCCCGGCCCGCGCAAAAATCTGCATGGCATCGGCCAGCCAGCGCAGCGGCGGAATGGCGTCGTAGCGCGCGCCGTGCACGCAGATGTGCAGCAGTTGGTCGGTGGGGCCGAGCGCCAGCACCGGCACCTGGTGCACTGCCAGCGGCACAGCCTGCGCCCAAAAGTCAACGTCGGCGTCGGGGGTGGTGCAATCCCACAGGGCGTGCCAATGCAGGTCGAAGTGGCGGCCGTCGGCGTGGCGGAACGTGCCGGCCTGCTGGATGTTGAGATAGGCGGGCGGGATGGTGGGCTGGTCGGACGAGTGCCAGCCCTGCTCGGCCAGCACCGCCACGGCCCGCGCCATATCGGCCGTGCGCACCAGCAAATCAAAGTCGCCCATCGGGCGCAGGCCGATGTCGGCGTAATATTGGATCGCCAGCGGCGTGCCCTTGAGCACCAGGGTGTCTAGCCTGGCGGCTTGCAGCGCCGTCAGCACCGCGGCCATCTGGTAGAACAGGGTATTGTTCTTGTACCAGGTCTGGCGATAGACGGCTTTATAATACGGCAGTGAGGGGTCGGGCAGGCCGAGGGCGCGCACGCGCTGGTAGAGCAGCGGCAGCAGCCGGTGCGACCCCACATCGAGCTGCTGCGGGTCGACCGCCGCCCGCCAAGCCTGCCAAGCGGGCCGGGCCGCTTCGGCCGGCAGCAGGGCGGCCTGCAGCAGCAATTGTTGGGTAGCCGTGGGCCAGATATCCCCTGGCCGCTCTTGATCGATAATTGGCATCGTGTGATGCTCCATCTTACCTGAACTTCGGCGCCGGCGGCAATAGCGCTGGGCCGCCGGCTGATGATAGGACTGTGATAGTTATGGAAGACGATCTCGAACTGCGCCGCTACATTCAGGCCCTCATGCGCCGGAGCTGGCTCATCCTGCTGCTGGCGCTGGCGGCCGGGGCGGCCGGTTTCGGCTATGCCGCGCTGCGGCGGCCCGCGTACCAGGCCTCCACGCTGCTGGCCGTGAGCCGGCCGCTGTTTGCGCTGAACCTGTCCGGGGTCGATCAAAACACTCAGGTGCCGGTCAAGCTGTATGGCGAGCTGGCCTTGTCAGACCAAGTGCTGCAAACGCTGGTCGAGCAATTGCAAGCCGCCGGACCGGCGCCCTCGCTCACCCAACTGCGGCTGCGGCTGACGGCCGTCGCCACCACCGAAACCGGCCTGCTGCGCCTGAGCACCGTCTACAGCACCGGCGCCGAGGCGGTCCACATCACCAACTTGTGGGCCGATATTATCCTGGCGCAGAGCGTGGCGCTCTATGGGCCCGAGAGCCCGCAGATGCTGACCTACCAGGCCCAACTGGAAACCGCCCGCGCCACTTTGGCCGCCGCCGACGCCGCCCGCGCCGCCTACCAAAGCCAGAACCAGGTGAGTCTGCTGGGAGCGGAGCTCGACAGCCTGAGGGCGCAGCTCGCCGCCGCTTACGACCGGCAGACCCGCTATACCTTGTTGGCCGACGATGTGCGCAGCTTGCAGGCCCGCCTCGACGGCCAAGCGGCCAGCGCGCCCGCCAGCACCACCGACGAGGCCGCGCTGCTGCTGCTGGTGGCCGAGGCCACCAATGCCGGCCTGCCCGCGCCGTTGAATACTACCGGCAACGTCCAGACCGAGACCGGCACGAGCGTCGATATCATTCAGCAATCGCCCGCGCCGCTGCAAGTGCAAATCGGCATCACCAGCGGCGCGTCGAGCCAAACGGTGCGCGACCTGTCCGCGGCGGTCGACACCTTTGCGACCGACCTGGCGGCCCGCGCCGCCGCCGCCGGCAGCCTGACCGCCGCGCTGGCCCCGCAAATCCTGCAACTGCAAACCGACCTGGCGGTGGCCAACACGGTGGCGCAAACGTACGGCACCGCCGTGGCCCTGGCCGACGGCCAATACATCGCCCTGGCCGGCCTGGTGAGCGAGGCCCACATTGCCGCGCAGGATGCGGCCGGCCTGGTGCGCATCGCCAGCCCGGCCGTGAGCGCGACCCTCACGAGCACCTCGCAGCGCCTGACCACCGCTGCCGCTGCCGCCGTGGCGGGGCTGATCTTGGCGGTGGTGCTCATCGTGGCGCTGGAATGGTGGCGCTCGCCGCTGCCCAAGCCCCGCGCCGCTCTGCCGGACCAGGCGCCATAGCCGACGGCGTGGACCCGCGCTGCCCGCCCGAAGCGCCGGCCATCCTGGTGGTCTCCTTCGATGCCTACCAGGACCTGTGGCCGGTCTTCTTTCGCGCCTT
>JAYUUW010000193.1:0-6183 GCA_043754665.1 Anaerolineales bacterium
CCAACGCTTGTCGCCGCCTCATTCTGAGCGGGCATTGGTCCAGCCTGATTCGGCGCTCCCCGCGATCGGTCCGACCAGACCAGTCCCGATATAATTCCGGCATCATAGGTAACTGCTCAGGCGTCAAGCCAGCGCATGCGCTCAACGGTTATTCGCCATTCTCCATCTTATGCCAGGCGCCGGCAGCATAGTTTAGATCCGCAGCCCAGACGTGAGCTGTGCGCTGGCGGCAGTTCAAACCTTGCCGCTGGGGGTGTATATTGCGAGGCGTGGCGGTGTGTATCGCGCTGATAGCGTACGCAAGGATTACGAGACGAGGCGGTTTGAGGAAGGGCCCAAACACTCACACGTCAGCGCGGCTACCTCAGTCCCTTGCCGAGGGTGGCTTTCATTAGGACCACGGTGTAGGGCATCCAGGTGGACATGGTGAAGTAGATCGTCGTCTGCGTTTCGTCGCCAATCGCCAAATCTTCGAATTGATACGGGCCATAGGCTCCCCCGCTCGTCGCTTCCTGCCCGGGATCGGCCAGGTCATCGCAGTTTTCTATCGTCCAACTCCGGTGGATAAAGTGGCAAAAGCCATTATCTTGTACGGGATTAAAGATGATTTGGGGCGCTGACCAAGGCCCCCAGGGATTATCGGCGACGCGCACGTTGATGCCCCGGGGCTCCAGGTTGCAGTTGTAAAGCATTAGCCATTGACCAATAAAACGATTAAAGGTCACCGATAGTTCACCCACGCACGGTTGATTGAACAGCGCTTGAGCATCTGTTTCCTGCGCGCTCCAGGTCGGTTGCCCGCCGTCATCCAGCCCAGAAAAGTAAAGGAGACTCGCGCGCGATTCGATTTGCTCGGAGGGTTGGAACGCGAGCCGCACATCACTCGCGCGATATTCGCCGGCCCCAAACATAACCAAACCCGCGCCGACCGACTGCGGCAGACCCGGCCACTCAGCCGCCGCCACCTCTACCACGGAGACCTGAATGAAATGCCGGATCGAGAGATCGTACAGATATTGGAAAGTTTCGCCAGCGTCAGTGGATACGGCCACCACGGTGCGGCCCATTATCCCCGGGCCGGTGCTGTCGGTGGTGTGATAGACATACATGTTGCCGCCGAGGCTGGTGCCTTCGGTCGGAACTTCAAATGCCTTTTGCGAAATGTCGGGGATGTGAATCGCCTTGAAGGACCCATCGGTTTGGGTGAGGAACGTCAGCGCCAGGCCGTCTTCAGGATTTGAATCGGTCGTATAAGCAATCGCGTCACCGCCATGGGCCCCGCCCGAATCGCCAAAGAGCAAAAAGGTGCGCTCCTGATGACGAAATGGAATTCCCAGATCAGTGGCCCACAATTGGTAACGGCTCTGAGTTTGATTGAGCGTGGGCTGATTTGTTTCGCGATCTATCTCGCCGATGAGTTGGGCGATCTTCACCGCGCGTTCGAGTATGACAACTTCTGGAATCGGAACGATAGTAAGTGTCGGAACAAGCGCTTCTGTCACAGTCGCTTCCAGGGTGGGCGCGACCGCCACAGAAGTCGGAGGCTGAGTAGGTAATTCTGGCACCGGCGCCGCGGTGGCGGCTGTCATTACAGTGGCCGTGGGAGGCGCAGAAACACCCCTACAGCCCGCCAGTAGGCCAATGATCGAAAACCTGATCAAGACTTTGCAGACTGATGTGAGCATGATTGTCCTGTATTCCATTTCGGCCCGCCTAGCGCCTGTGGTCATTCTCGACATTACCTTCAACGTCACCCTAAGAAACCTTACTTAACGGCTACCGAAAGCCTGCAGTAAAATCAGGCGACGAGGCGGTTTGAGGAAGTATCCCAAATATGTTTGTAGCACAAATTGTAACGGCGCAGGCCTCTAGCGTAGCTTTTGCGCAAGCAGACGGCAAATCGTTCAGCCGGACGCAATTTTGTACGGTTGGTTGAAGCCAAAGGCCAATGGGAAGGCCGGAATGCCTTTCAAAAACAAGGTCCCGCCTGGGACGGGGCCGTCCGGCGCAAACTGCAAGGCGGTGCCGCTGGTCTGGTGCGGGACGAGAGCGGCGGCGTTGGCCGCGACGTGAACCAAGTGCTTCGGACTTGGTAAGGTGCGCATCAACGGAGGGGTCACCTGTGCCGCACCGGCTTTCAACCGCGGGCCGCACCACCGCACGGTATTGGCGGCCACTCTTCTTGCCGCTCGACTGACGCCAACTATGGGGCTGAGGCCGCTGCGCCGGCCCATCACTCGAGGGAGGCTTGTGACTGTTATGGCTATCTTGATTCAGGCGCGTTTCCAATTCCGCAACGCGCGCCGTGAACCCTTTGACTTGTTGTTCCCAGGCAGCCTGAGTCGCCAACCGTTGCTCGACCAGATCCACCCTGCCTTCCGGCCCAGCATCGTAAATTGCCCGCATTTCGTCGTGACTCAACATGGGTATCCACTATATGCCGAAATGCTGGCCTAGCAAGCCTGAGCAGTTACCATGATGGACGAAAACAGCGTACCGTTCCCCACCGCGCATGACCATTGATCCCGGTCATAGCGCCGCCCAGCCGGACGACTTGGTGCTCGAGGCGGCCGTCGCCCTGGTGGCGCGGGTGCCGGAGGCGTATATCGACCTCGCCAGCCTGGCCGCCCGGCTGGGTGTGCGCCCCCAGCGCCTCAAGCTGCTCCTCAGTTCCCCCGCCGCCACCGACCGGCTGGGCCTGCGCGGCGGGCTGGTCTTTGACCCGGCCCGGACCAGTGTCAAGCACATGCAGGCGCGCCAGGCCGACCTGCAGCCGGCGCTGCCCAGTGAGGCGCAATTGGCGCAGCCGCCCCTGGCGGTGCAGTTGGCCCAGCGCCGGCAGGCCGTAGCCGCGGCGCCGGCGCAAAGCGCGTTCCTGGAACAGGTGTGGCTAAAGGGGTACCTGCCCGAGGGTGAACTGGAGGCCCCCGCCGCGCTGGCGGCACTGGTGGCGCGCGGGTATCTGGCTCGCGGTTTCGGCCTGGTGTACGACCCGCTGCAAGTGGGGCCACAGTCGGCCAGGGTGCTGGGCGAAAAGGTGCGGCTGGCCACCGTCCACGCCCGGCTGGCGGCCTGGCTGGCCGAACAGCCGGGGCAGACCGTGCGGCGCGAGGCGTTTATCGAACAGGCCGGAGACCCGCCGACCGCGCTGGCGCTCTTGGCGCGCCGCGATGACTTCGTGCCGTTCAATGTGACGGCGCTGCAGCGCCTCTCGGCGTGGGTGCGCCGCGCCCAGGCCCCGGCGGCCGAGGCCGAGGCCGCGGCGCGGGCCCAGGCCGCCGAAGCGGAGAACCGGTTGTGGGAAGCGTGCCTGCCCGCCGCCGGCGAAGGGCTGCGGCCGGGCGCGCGCGAAGGCCAGGCCGCCCACCTGCGCGTGGCGGCGCGGACCTACACGGTGCATGCCGCGGCGCAGCGCCTGGACCTGGGGGCGGGCGCGTTATTAGCCGCCGCGCGCGAAGGGGTTCTGGCCAGCTTCACCGACCCCGCCGGCCAGCTTCGGCTGACAGCGGCCGCCGTCGAGGCCGCTGCCGCGAATGCCGCCGTCTGGGAGCAAGTCGCCGCCTACGAGTCCCTCAGCGCGCAAGACCTCGCGCTGGCGAGCGGCCTGGCGCATCGCGTGGTGCGCGAGCACTTGGAACAGGCTGGGCTAAGCAAGGCCCGGCCGCTCTGGGGCCAGGTGTGTGGCCAATGGGGCCTGCCGGAATCCCTACGGGAGTTTCGGCGCCAGGCCGCGGCCCGCCGCCAGGCGCGCGAAGATGCCGCCGAGGCGGAGCGCCGGCAGCAAGCCGCCACGGCCCGCGCCGCGGCCCTGGCCGAACAAGCCGCCGCCGAGCGCCAACAGGCGGAACTCCGCCAGCGGCTGCTGACCGTCTTCCCCGCGTGGGACACCACGGCGCGCGCGGGCCAACTGCTGACCCTGCACGTCGGCCCAACCAATAGCGGCAAGACCTACCAGGCCCTGCAGCACCTCATCACCGCCGGGCGCGGCTGGTACCTGGCGCCGCTCCGGCTGCTGGCCCATGAAGTCTTCGCGACGCTCAATGCGGCCGGTACGCCCTGCCACCTGCTCACGGGCGAAGAGTCCCTCCGCGTGCCCGGCGCGCAGATCACGGCCAGCACCATCGAGATGTTCTCGCCCTCGCCGGCCGAGGCGTGTACGGTGATTGACGAGGCGCACATGTTGGCCGACGAGCAGCGCGGCTGGGCCTGGACGCGGGCGCTCATGGAAGCCCGGGCCCCCGATCTGCACGTGATCAGCGCGCCGGCGGCCGGGCGCCTGGTGGAGCGGCTGGCCGAGGCGGCCGGCATCGCCCGCCGCACCATCCAGCATCAACGCCTGACGCCGCTGGCGGTGAGCCCGCGCCCCTGGTCGCTCGACCAACTGCCGCCGCAGACGATCCTGGTGGCGTTCTCGCGGGCCATGGCGTTGGGGCTCAAGTCGGAGTTGGAGCGCCAGCATCGCCGCCGGGTGTCCATCATCTACGGCGCTCTGCCGCCGGAAGTCCGCCGCCGGCAGGCGGCCCGCTTCGCCGAGGGTGAAACGGAGATCTGCGTGGCGACCGACGCCGTCGGCATGGGCCTAAACTTACCGGCCGACCACGTGTGCTTCTTTGAGGTTGAGAAGTTCGACGGCCGCCAGCGCCGCCCCCTCACCCCGACCGAGGTCCGCCAGATCGGGGGCCGGGCGGGGCGCTTTGGGCTCTCGCGGGCCGGGCTGGTGGGTGCCCTCAATCCGGCCGACCTGGCCGTCGTCCGGCGCAGCCTGGAAGGGCCGGAAGCGCCCCTGACTGTGGCCCGCGTGGCGCCCTCGCCCGAGGCGCTGGCACTGCTGCCCGGCACCCTGGCCGAGCGGCTGCGCCAATGGACGGAGTTGCCCTCCATCCCCGACAACTGGCGGCAGTTGCTGCGGCCGGTGGGCCTGGCCGACGCCATTGAGTTGGCCGACCTGCTCACGCCGCGCGACGTGGCCACGCTGGGTGATGAAGAAGCGCTGCTGCTCGTGCGGGCGCCGGCCGACACCGATACGCGCGACTACTGGCGCGCCTGCGCCCAGGCCATTGTGCGGCGGCGGGCCATGCCCCTGCCGCCCGAAGCGCCGGCGCCGATCCGCAGCGCGGCCCAGCTCACCGAGGCTGAGCTGTGCATCCGCTGTGCCGATATTTACTTGTGGCTGTCGCAGCGCCGGCCCTTTGCCTCGGCCGCGCCCGAGGCCGCCGAAGTGCGCGCGGCCCGCGTGGAAGCCACGCGCGAAGTGGACGCCGCCTTGCAGCGCCGGATTGACACGACCCGCCGCTGCCGCAACTGCGGCCGGCCCTTGCCCACCAATCACCGCTTCAACTTGTGCACGGCCTGCTACCGTGATCCCTGGCGCGCCGGCTGAGGGCGCGCCTGCCTGTTGGACGCCACCGCGAAGGTCCGCGCCGAGATGGGCGACCATGGCATCCACTTAAAACCGCGCGAGTTTCTGGCGGTGCACATGAAGGCCGGCCAGCCCTGCCCGCGCTGCGGCGCCAACATCTCGCTGGTCGGCGCGAACCAGCGCATCACCAACTTCTGCTGCACCTGCCAGCCGGGCGGCCTGATTAAGGGCATGTAGCGCCCCGGCCTCACGCTTAGCGCCGCGTTTGAACCCCCGCCCCCCGCCTCAGGTACAATTCAGGCATGCTCAAACTCCGCTTGGCTCTGGGCGCGGCCGGCCTGCTGGTCGCCGCCGCCCTCCTCAGCGCCGCTCAGCGCTCCGCCGCCGCCGCGCCGCCCGACTTGCGCGGCTTTCAGGCCGTGACGCCCGCCGCCGGGTGGGTGCTGCTGGGCGACCAACTCTACTGGACCGATGACGCCGGGGCGCACTGGACCGAGATCACCCCGCCCGCGCTGGGCGCGGCCGCGCTGACCGCCGGGTGGTTTGCTGACCCCGCGCACGGCTGGCTGGTGGCCCTCAGCGCCGCGCCGGGGGCCGACCCGCGCTATCAACTCCTCACCACCTCCAACGGCGGCCAACAGTGGCAGGCCGCGCCGCTCGACCTGTTCGCGCCGGGTGAGACGGCCGCGCTGGCGGGCGAGGTGTTCCTGAACTTTAGCGACGCGCGCACCGGCTGGCTGGAGGTCAAGCAGGCCACCGGCAGCGCCTTTGACCTGCGCACCACCTTCCGCACCGCCGACGGCGGCGTTACCTGGACCCGGCAG
>JAYUUW010000194.1:0-3019 GCA_043754665.1 Anaerolineales bacterium
GGAGGAAGCCGGCGTAAGCCTGCCCGTCCACCTGGAGGCCATCGACTTCACGGATGAAGAGGGCACGCTGGTCGGCATGCTCGGCAGCCAGGCCGTGGCTGGGTCGCTGGCCCCTGGTGCGCTGCAGCAGCCGCGCGGCGGCCGGGCGGCGCTGTTGGCCGGGCTGGCCCGCGCCGGGCTAGACGAGGCCGCCGTATTTACTGCCCGCCGCGACCCGGCCACGCTGGCCGGCTACCTCGAGCTGCACATTGAGCAGGGGCCGCGCCTCACGCAGAGCGCCATCGCCATTGGCGTGGTCACCACCATCGTCGGCATCGCCTCTTACCGCGTCACCTACACCGGCGCGGCCAACCACGCCGGCACCACCCCCATGGAAACGCGCGAGGATGCCGGCCTGGGCGCGGCCACCTTCCTGCTCACCGCCCGCGAGATGGTCGTGCGCGACTTCCCCGGCTGCGCCGTCAACGTCGGCCAAATGCAGTTCGGCCCCGGCGCGTTCAACATCATCCCCGGCCGCGCCGAGCTGGCGCTGGAGTTCCGCGCCCCGGACGCTGAGCGCCTGGCCGAGTTAGAAGACACGCTCCTCAGCCTGGCCGGCCTGGTCGCGCGCCAATGCGGGCTAGAGTTGGCGCTGGAGCCGCTGGGCGGCTGCGCGCCCGCGCCCATGAGCCCGCGCGTCCAGGCCGCCATCGCCGCCGCCGCCGACTCGCTGGCCCTCACCCACGTCGCCCTTGTCTCCGGCGCGGGCCACGATGCCCAAGCCTTCGGGCCGATCACCCCGGCTGGCATGCTCTTCGTGCCCTCGCGCGCCGGCCTCAGCCACACGCCGCTCGAGTTCACCGCCTGGGACGACTGCATCAACGGCGCCAATGTCCTCCTGCGCGCCGCGCTCACGCTGAGCGTGGCCGAAGCGGCCTGAACGCGCCCCCATTCCCTTGGCTCGAGCAATAATCGGATATCCAGCAGAAATTAGGCGTGCTGGCTGAGGCCCTGCCACCTGAGGCGGGTTGCTCAGAAACATACCTCGTGTAATAGCGAGCGGCGGCCGTTCTCGCGAACGGCCCTACGGTGCGAGCTGTTGGGTCGGGGCCGAGCGCGTTTCTACCTTGGCTCAAACAGCCGCCCGCCGTCATCCTCTCACCGGATTTGTCATTTCGAAGCCCCCCTCAGGGCATTGGACCTATCGCAACCTTGTGGGGGGTGAGAAATCTCACCCTGACGATCTTTGCCCCACCTGCGACCGGACATAAGTTTCTGAGCAAACCGGCCTCAGGTCGTTGGACCTTGCACTCCCCTCGGGCCGGTGAGGAATCCGCAACCTGGATCAATTCGGCCCTCCGACCGGCCATCAGCCTGGCTCCGTTTTGTGCTATCCTGCCTCGCATGACGACCCCGCCCCCGCTCGAAGTTTTGCAACTGCCCGTTGGCCCCATCCAGACCAACTGCTACCTGGTGGCCGACCCCGCCACCCACGACGCCGTCGTCATCGACCCCGGCGGCGAGGCCCCGCGCCTGCTGGCCGCGCTGGCCGAGCGCCAGTGGCAGGTGTGCGCCGTGCTGCTCACCCACGCCCACTTTGACCACCTGGGCGCGGTGGCCGAAGTCGTCGCCGCCACCGGTGCGCCGTTGGGCATTCATCCCTTAGAACTGCCGCTCATGCGCCAGCGCGGCGGCGCGGCCCTGTTCGGGCTGGATATCCCGCCCTGCCCCGAGCCGAATTGGCTCCTGACCCCCGGCCAGACCGTCGCCGCCGGCAGCCTGCGCTTCGAGGTGCTGTTCGTCCCCGGCCACACCGTCGGCCACGTAGCCTTTTACCACGCGCCCGCCGCCGTCGTCTTCAGCGGCGATGTGCTCTTCGAGCAGAGCATCGGCCGCACCGACCTGCCCGGCGGACACTACCAGACGCTCATGACCAGCATCCGCACCGTGCTGCTGGCCCTGCCCGACGCCACCACCGTGTGCTCCGGCCACGGCGCGCTCACCACCATCGGCGCCGAGCGGCGCGACAATCCCTTCCTGGCGGACTGAGCCATCACCGCCGCGCTGACGCATCCGCAAAGCACCCCCGCCGCGCGTGCGTAGAGATGCACATGGCTGACTCCCCCCGCACCTCGTCCCACTGGCGCTGGCTGGCCGTCCTCATTCTGCTTGGCGGCTGGGCGCTGCGGCTGCACGCCCTGGGCGTGAAGAGCCTGTGGTACGACGAACTGCGCCAGGTGGAAGTGGCCCAACACCCGCTCAGCCAGATGTCGACCCTGCTGATCGAGCACGCCGCCCGCCCGCTCGACTACCTCATCACCCACGCCTGGCTCACCGGCCTCGGCCCAGTGGATGCCGCGCCCGGCCGCGCCGAGTTCTGGCTGCGCTACCCGGCCGCGCTGTGGGGCCTGCTGGCCGTCGCCGCGTTCCTCCCCCTGGCCCGCCGCTGGCTGCGCCCGCTTGCCGGCCCCATATCCGGCCTCGCCCCCGCCCCAACATTGATAGGGCAGGCCGCCGCGCCCATCGCCCTCGCGCTCATCGCCCTCGCGCCGCTGGCCGTCGATTACAGCCAGGAGCTGCGCCCCTACGCGCTCTATCTGCTGCTCACCGTGCTCTTGCTCTATGCCTTCGACCGCGCCTGGTTCCGCCGCTCTCGCGGCGCTTGGCTGGCGGTGGGCGTGCTCGCCACGCTCGGCACGCTGACGCACTTCTTCTTTGCCATGCTGGTCGCGGTGCTGGGCCTGTTCGTGGCCGCCGCCGTCGTCGTGGCGGCCGTGCGCCGTCAGCCGCGCTGGGGCGACCTGCTCGGCTTTGCGCTGGGCGCGGCGGCCAGCGGCGCGGCCTTGTTCGTCGCCGCCAAGCCCGAGCACATCGTCCTCTTCGCCCAGCAGTTCTTCGGCGCGCTGGCCGGTGCGCCCGCCGCCGGCCTGGTCTCCAACACCGGCGTCGTGGTGCAGGTCAGCGAGACCGTCAACGCGGCGTTTTTCTTCCAGGGGCTGCTGCCGTTCTATGGGGGCGGTGGGGGCTGGGCGCTGCTGCC
>JAYUUW010000195.1:0-4802 GCA_043754665.1 Anaerolineales bacterium
CGCTCGACCTTGTTCGCGGCGCGGCACAGTTCTTGCACACTAAGGGCTGACGGATCATCCGTCGCTCAACCGCCTGTCTGCCGTACTCGGAGGTGCCTAGATGTCTGAACTGCTCACACCCGCCAATCTGCGCCTGGTCATGGGGCTGGCCTTCTTCCCGCTGGGGCTGGCGTCCATCATCGCCGGTCTGGTCATCTTGGTGGCCGGGCCGTACCGGCAAGAAGCCAAAATCCTGGCCGAACAGTCGGCCAAGATCAGCCAGAAGGGCCTCACCGGCGACATCTCGCTGGTCACCCAGTCGGCCACGGCGCTGGTCGATGCGGTCAACAACCTCATCCGCACCTCGTCGGGCAACGCCGTGGTGCTGGTCATCGTCGGCATCCTGTGCGAGCTGGCCGCCTACTGGCTGCTCATCCTACCCAAGTAATTGGTGTTGATCGCCCTGCCTCGATTGTTTCACTTGGAGCTGCTATGCCCGCCTCATTGACCTCCCGCTTGATGGCCGAATTGCCCGAAGCCCTGTGGCCCGAAGGCGTGCGCCGCTTGCGCCGCCTGCCCATGCTGCAAGAACTGGCGCAGAACGACGAGGTGCGCCATGCCTTTGTGGGCCATGCCAAACGCTATGTGGCGCCCAAGGGCAGCAAGGCCCTGGGCGGCCCGGCGCTGGGCGGCGAGGCGGCGGCCTGGCAGCCCGGCCCGCTGGCGCTGGCGGCCTACGCCGTGCGCCACCCCGAATGCCAGGGCGACGCCGAAAGCTGGCTGATCGGCGCGGGGCGCGATCGGCTGGCGGCGGCTTATACCAGCCTGACCCAAACCGACGCCCCGCTGCACCCGGTGGACGACGCGGTGCCGGCGGCGCTGGCCCTGCGGCTGCGCATGGCGGCCACGGGCGATTGGGCCGCGTTGGCAACTGAAGCGGCCGGCGAGGCCGAGCGCTGGCGGTTGCCGCTGCAATTGCTGTGGGGGCTGTGGTCGGGCGACCGCGAGGGCTTGTTCGCGGCGCTGCTGCGCGTGAACGCGGCCGGCGCGGGGCTGGCGGCCCACTGCCTGGTGGTCAACCTGGCCCCGGCTGAGATCGCCGAGTTCGTGGCGCGGCTGGGGCTGGATGCGCCCGACGGCAACTGGCTGGCCTTCGCGCAGACGTTGGGCGCGGCCGGCGAGCGCGAAGCGGCACGGCAGGTGCTGCGCCCCCGCGCCACGGCCGCCGCCGCGGCGGCCAAAGATTTGCCGCCCGCCTGGAACCCGCTGGAACTCAATCTCAGCTTCGAGCTGGAACGCTCCCTCTTGACGGCGGCCACCGACGACTTTGCGCTGGCCCACCCCGTGCTCACGGCGGCATGGACGCAGCTGCGGCAACTGCGCGCCACCGTGGCCGGGCACATTGGCCGCCTGGCGCTGGCAGCGAACGATTTGATCGTGGCCCACGAGGGCTACCAGGACGCTTTCACCGAGCGGCCGGAGGAGCTAAGTTTCCGCGTGGGGCTGGCGCAGGTGCTCACCAAGCTCGGCCGGGTGGACGAAGCGCTGGGCCTGCTCGCCGGCCAGCCCGATCCGGCGGCGCAGGCGGCGGCGGCCGAGGCCTACCTGGCCGACGGCCAGACCGAGCACGCCCGCGAGACTTTGAAGAGCCTGGTGCTCGACACGGCCACCGACGCCGAGGTGCTCACCACCACGGCGCGGCTGCTGGCCGACCTGAACGAACCAGCGCTGGCGGCGGCGCACTTGCAGCGCGCAGCGCGGCTCGACCGCACCGATGGCGGCAAGCAGCTCGCGGCGGCCAAAGCGCTGCTGCGCCAGGGCGCGCCCGAGGCCGCCGCCGAATTCGCCCTGGAGGCGGCGGCGCTGGCCCCGCAGACAGCCGAGGCGCGTGAGACGCTCGGGCGCGTGCTGCTGGCCAACCACCAGCCGGCGGCGGCGGTGCCCCATTTCAAGGCGGCGGTCGCGGCCGACGCCAAGGCGCTGCCCGCGGCGCTGGGCCTGGCCGAGGCGGCGCTGGCCGCCAAGCAGCCCGAACTGGCGGCGGAGGCGGCGGGCAGCGTGCTGTTTGCGCTTGACCCGACCGAGCATCCAACGCCCGAGCAGGTGACCATGCTGGGCGCGGCGCACACGCTCGTCGGGCAGGCACTGTCGCACCAGAATTTGGAAGATCAGGCGTTTGAACACTTCCGGCGGGCGTCGGCCATAGTGCCGGCCGCGCCACAGCCGTGGCGTGCCATGGCGGCGCACTACCTGCGCCAGAGCGACGAGACCCAGGCGCTGGCCACGCTCGAAGCCGGGCGGCAGGCGCTGAGCGTCATCGCCTCGCCGTCGGCGGCCCCGCTGCTGGCCGACCTGGCCGAGCGCTACGTGGCGGCCGGCCGGCTTACCGAGGGCATTCTGGCCCTGCGCGAGGCCACGGCGGCCGACGCCAAGTCTGCGCCCAACCATCGGCAGTTGGGCACGCTGCTGCGGCGACAAGGCTCGCTGGCCGAGGCGGTGGAATGCCTGCGGCAGGCACTGCAATTGCAGCCCGGCGACGGCGACGCCCACTACGAATTGGCGCAGGCGCTGGAGAAGCTCGGCCAGACGGATGAAGCCTGGTCGGCCTACCAGCAAGCCACGCTGGCCCGCCCCGCCCAGCCCGACCCCTACCTCGACCTGGGCCGCATCACGCTGGCGCAGGTGCGCAAGCACGTCATCGGGGCCTCCCCGCTGCAAGCGATTGCGGCGCTGCGGGCCGCGCTAGAACGCGCCCCCAACCTGGCCGAGGCCCACGGGCTGCTGGCCCAGGCGCAAGCGCTGGCCGGCGACCCGTCCAGCGCGCTGGATAGTTATCAGAAGGCACTGCACATCGCGCCCACCCGCACCGATTGGTCGCTGGGGCTGGGGCAAGTGTGCCTCGACCTGCGCCGGCCGGAGATCGCCATTGCCGCCCTGCACGACGCGCTCGACCACGCGCCTGACAGCCCGGCCGTGCACACCGCGCAGGCCCACGCCTATGCCTTGAGCGGCCTGTGGCCCGAGGCGCGCCGCGCCGCAGAGGCGGCCTTGCGGCTGGAACCTGAGAACCCGCATATCGTCCGCTTGCTGGCCGAAGCCGCCGCCCGCCTGGGCGACAACGGCGCGGCGCTCACCGCCTGGCGGCAGGCCGTGGCGCTGAACCCGCGTGATGCTGACATGCAAATTCGGTTTGCGCGCTGCCTGCTCGACCTGGGCGAAGTGGATGAGGCGCGGGGCGTGTACACGCAGGCGCTCGCCATCGCGCCGGACGACGCCGCTATTCACCACGCCGCCGGGCTGGCCTATATGGAGTTGGGCGAGACCGAGCAGGCCTACCAGATCGCGGCGCAAGCGGTGGCCCTGGCCCCGCACACCGCCGAGTACCAGGCCGCTTACGGAAAGATCGCGGCGCGGGCGCAGAAGTACGACACGGCCCACGCGGCTTACGTTCAAGCGGCCGAACAGGATGACGGCCATCAGCGGCCCACCTACTTGCGCGAAGCCGGCGAGGCCCTGTGGTCGATGAACCGGCTGGCGGCGGCCGTCGCCTTGTGGCAGCGGGCGCTGACGCTCAACGCGAGTGACCAGGCCCTGCGGGCGCGGCTCGGGCTGGCGCAGTTGCAGCTTGGGCAGTATCCCGAAGCGCTCGACCTGCTAGAGCAGGCGCTGCGCCAGAACCCGCGCGACGCCCACCTGGCCCGCGAAGCCGCCCGCGCCGCGCTGGCGCTGGGCCGGCTGGAGCACGCCGCCGAACTCCTGCAAGGCGCGATTGACCTGAACCCCGGCGACGCCGAGGCCCGCCACATGCTGGGCCTGGTGCGCGAGCGCCAGGGCGACGGCGAGGGCGCGCTGACGCTCTACCGGCAGGCCGCCCGCGTAAACCCCGGCGACGGGCGTTATTTGGCCGCCGCCGCCGCCACGTTGGCGACCAGCGGCAAGCTGGCCGAGGCCGTGGGTGTGATGGAGAGTGCCCTGCGCATCAGCCCGGACAGCGCCGAGGTGCAGTCTCAGGCCGGCGAGCTTTATCTGAAAGCCCGCCGCCCCAGTGACGCCGTAAAAGCTTTCCAAATCGTGACGCAGGCCCGCACCGCCGATGGCGACGCGCACCTTGCCCTGGCCCGCGCGCTGGTGATTGCCGCCGAGAGCGACGAACGCGGCGCCCGCGCCAAGCTGCCCGCCGCCCACCCCACCGACGACCCGCATGGCGACATCGTCAATGTGCTGCAAAAGGCCGCGGCCCTCGGGGCTGACCCGGTGTCGGTGCGCTACTGGCTCGGCCGCGCCAAAGCCGTGGCCGGCGACCCGCGTGAGGCTCAGCGCCTGCTCGAGTCGGTGGTGGCGGCCAATCCCGCCGCGCCCGCCGCACAAGCCAAGGGCCTGGCCCCGGCCAATCCCGTGAATGACCGGCCGTTGGCCGATCTGTATCGTTCGTTAGGCGCGGCCCTGCGCAAGAGCGGTCAGGTGGACCGGGCGCGCGAGGCCCTGCAAGCGGCGCTGCAGCAGCACACCGACACAGCCCTCACGTTTGTCGAGTTGGGCCTGACCGACCTGGGCGCGGGCGACCGGGCCTCGGCCCTGGGCCACTTCAAGCGGGCCGTGGCCGCCGCGCCGGACTTTGCGCTTGGTCACTACCACCTGGGCGAGACCCTGCTGGCGGCCGGCGAGCCGCTCGAAGCCGCGCAGGTATTACAGCGCGCCTTGGCGCTCAACACCAACAGCGCCGCCTGGCATCACCGGCTGGCGCGGGTGCATCTGGCGCTGTACGACGCCGGCCACCCGGCCTCCGCCGCGACGGCGCTGGGCCACTTGCAGCGCGCCACCGA
>JAYUUW010000196.1:0-3051 GCA_043754665.1 Anaerolineales bacterium
CCGGCCTTTTTCATGGGAGCGTGAAAAGCGGACTAAGCCGATCCGCTTGCTCGGACTGTGGCGCTGCGTTATGATATTTCAGCATAACGATACCCCTAACCGACTAGAGGAGAGTCCCATGTCACGTTTACGCAATTGGCTGGCGGCCGGGCTGGCTGCCGCCCTGCTGCTTACCGCCTGCGCCCCGGCCGCCGTCGTCCCCACGCCGACGACCGCGCCCCTGGCCGCCACGGCTGGGCCGGTGCGGGTGCTGCGCCTGGCCACCACCACCAGCACGGCCGACACCGGCCTGCTCGACGCCATTCTGCCGGTGTTTGAAGCGGCGTACAATGCGCAGGTGGATGTGGTCGCCGTAGGCACCGGGCAAGCGATTGAGCTGGGCACTAACGGCGACGCCGATGTGCTGCTGGTGCACGCCCGCGCCCGCGAAGACAAGTTTGTGGCCGACGGCGACGGCATTAACCGGCTGGAGGTGATGTACAACGACTTCATCCTCATCGGCCCGGCGGATGACCCGGCCGGCATTAGCGGGCTGGCCACGGCCAAAGAAGCGCTGGCGGCCATCGCGGCGGCCGAGGCCACGTTTGTGTCGCGCGGCGACGACTCGGGCACCCACACCAAAGAGAAGAGCCTGTGGGCTTCGGCCGGCATCACGCCCACCGCCGAGAACGCCTGGTACGAGGCGATTGGGCAGGGCATGGGCGAGACGCTGACCTTTGCCAACGAGCGCCCCGGCTACACCCTGACTGACCGCGGCACCTGGCTGGCGCAGCAGGCCAACTTGCCCAACCTGGCGGTGCTGGTGGGCGGCGCGTCGGTGGCCGAGAACGGCGACAAGGCGCTGCTGAACCCCTACGGCGTCATCCCCGTGAACCCCGAGAAGTATCCCGGCGTGGCCTTCGACCTGGCGACCGAGTTCGCCAACTGGATCACCTCGGTCGAGACGCAGCAACTCATCAGCGACTTCGGGCAAGACCAGTTCGGCCAGTCGCTGTTCTACCCCAGCTCCGACGCGTGGAAGCTCGCGCACCCGTAACCGCATGCTAGGGCCGCTGCTGCCGATCATCAGCCTGTCGCTGTACGTGTCGGGCGTGGCCCTGGTGCTCGCCGGCGCCGCCGGCATTCCGCTGGGGGCGGCGCTGGCGCTGCGGCCGTTTCCGGGCCGCCGCCTGGTCGAGCTGCTGATCTACACCGGCATGGGCCTGCCGCCGGTGGTGGTGGGGCTGGCCGTGTACGTGGTGCTGTCGCGCAGCGGCGTGCTGGGCGGGCTGGGGTGGCTGTTCACTCCGGCCGGCATGATCGTGGCGCAGGTGGTCATCGCCGTGCCGCTGGTCATCGGGCTGACGGCGGCGGCAGTGGAGGGCGTGGACCCGGCGCTGCGGCTGCAAGTGCGGGCGCTGGGGGCCGCCCCGGCGCAGGTGCTGTGGGCGGTGCTGACCGAAGCGCGGGCCGGCGTGCTGGCGGCGCTGGTGGCGGCCTTCGGCAGCGTCATCTCTGAGGTGGGCGCGGTGATGCTGGTGGGCGGCAACATCGAAGGCGAAACGCGCGTGCTCACCACCGCCATCGTGCTCGAAACGCGCAAGGGCAACTTTGGGCTGGCGCTGGCGCTGGGCGGCGTGCTGCTGCTGCTGGCCACGGCGGCGAACTTTCTGCTGCTGCGGCTGGGGGGCCGCAAAGTGTGATTACGACCACGCCGCACTACGAACTGCGGGGCGTGCGCCACCACTACCCCGCCGCCGCGGGGGGCGGGCCGCCGCGCACCGTGCTGGCGGTGGAGGCGCTCACCGTGCCGGCCGGCGACATCCTGGCGGTGGTGGGGCCGAGCGGCGCGGGCAAGTCAACCCTGCTGCGGCTGCTCAACTTTCTCGAACCGCCCAGCGCCGGCCAGATCAGCTATGCCGGGGTGCCGGTGACCGCCGCGCCGCCGCTGAGCCTGGTGCGGCGGGTGACCACTGTGTTCCAGCGGCCGGTGATGCTGGCCGGCACCGTGTGGGACAACGTGGCCTACGGCCTGAAACTGCGCGGCCTGCCGCCCGAACCGGCCGTGGGCGCGGCGCTGGCGCGGGTGGGGCTGGCCGGGCTGGCGCGGCAGGCGGCCCGGCGGCTATCGGGCGGCGAGGCGCAGCGGGTGGCGCTGGCGCGGGCGCTGGTGCTGCGGCCAGAAGTGCTGCTGCTCGATGAACCGACGGCCAACCTCGACCCCTATAACGTGGGCGTGATTGAAGACCTGGTGCGGGCCGAGAACGCCGAGCGCGCCACCACCGTGGTGCTGGTGACGCACAACGTCTTTCAGGCGCGGCGGCTGGCGGGGCGGGCGGCGCTGCTGCTGGGCGGGCGGCTGGTCGAGGCCGGGCCGAGCGAGGCGTTTTTCACGCAGCCGCACGACCCGCGCACGGCCGCCTTTGTGCGCGGGGAAATGGTGTATTGAGGCGGCGCGGAGGGCGGGCGCGGCCAACCTGCACCGGGGCCGGTCAGATCATTTGACCGGCCCCCGTGCATTTAAGCGCGGTTCGGCGGCCCGCGGCGGCGGCGCTATAGGCAAACATCACGATACGCCGGAGAGGGCAAGGCAGTGTGCTACGATCATAACTGTTGAAGGAGGGGTTTGGGAGGCAAGCGATGCTGACAGCCATCGTGCGGCAGCCGGCCGCATCGATCGTGAACTGCGAACTGACGTACCTGGAGCGCACGCCGATCTCGCATGCGGGCGCGCTGACCGAGCACGCCGCCTACAGCCTGGCGTTGAACGCGGCCGGCGTGCATATGGTGGTGCTGCCCGCGCTGGAGGCCTACCCCGACAGCGTGTTCACCGAAGATGCGGCGCTGGTGCTGGATGAGGTGGCGATTCTCACGCGGCCCGGCGCGGCCTCGCGCCAGGGCGAGCCGGAGCAGTTGGCCCCCACACTGGGCCGCTACCGGCCGCTGAAGGCCATCACCGCGCCGGGCACGCTTGAAGGCGGCGACGTGCTGCGGATTGGGCGGCGCATTTTTGTGGGCGTTTCCACGCGCACCAATGCCGAGGGCGTGGCGCAACTGCGGGCGCTGACCGCG
>JAYUUW010000197.1:0-1992 GCA_043754665.1 Anaerolineales bacterium
GTGCGCTTTCGCTATCCCGACGCGGCGTTCACGGCGGTGGAGCGCACCGTCCGCCAGACGCTGACCGCCCAGGCCCCGGTGCCGCACTTCGCGCCGCGCCAGTGGTCGCAGGGTGGTGAGGCGCGCCCGCTGTCGCACGATTGGTCGCCGGAGTGGGGCATCTTCGCCAGTCCGCCCCCCGGCGCGCCGCCCTATGTGCCGGGCACGCCCGAGGCCGCGCAGGTGCCGCTGCCAGCCGCCGTGCAGCCACCGCTGCCTGAACCCGATGTGCCGCTGCTGCGCGTCATCGGCCAGGTGGGCGCGGCCTACATTGTGGCCGAGGGGCCGGACGGCCTGTACCTGATCGACCAGCACGCCGCGCACGAACGTGTGTTATATGAGGCCTTCAGCCTCCAGCGCGCCGCCGCGCAGGTGGTCTCGCAGGCGCTGCTGGAGCCAGTGGCCGTGGAGATGCCGGCGGACGCCGCCGCGCTGCTCGACAGCCACATGGACACGCTCAAGCGCATCGGCTTCAGCCTGGAGCCATTTGGCGGCAACACCTACCTGGTGCGCTCGCTGCCGACCGTACTCGGGCGCGTGGACCCGGCCCGCGCCGTACGCGTGGTGGTGGAAGACTTTGAGGAGGATGAAACGTTGCTGGCGGCCGAGGTCGAGGCCCGCCTGATCGCCCGCGTGTGCAAACGCGCCGCCGTGAAGGCTGGGCAGGTGCTCACGGCCATTGAGCAGAACACGCTGGTGCGCGAGTTGGAGAAGTGCGTGTCGCCGCGCACCTGCCCGCACGGCCGCCCCACCATGATCCACCTGAGCGTCGATGCGGTGGAGCGCCAATTTGGCCGCAAAGGCTGACCAGCCCGCCAGCCGCGTGGCGGTGCTGCTGGCCGCCCCTGGCGCCGGCGCGCCCGCCGTCTTTCTAGTGGCCGAAGGCACCGGCTGGGCATTGCCGCACGTCTCCCTGCCGCTGCCGCAGGGCGTGACTTATGCTGCCCAGGCCATCACCGACGCTGTTCGGGCTTGCACCGGCCTGGCGACCGAGCTGCTGCTCTGCCTCTCCGCGCCGCCGTCGGCCGACGGCCACCCGGCCGCAGTGGTCGTGCAGTTGGCCGTGCTGCCTGCCTCCCCGCCGCCCACTGGGTCAGTGCAGCGCGTGAGCTTGAGCGACGCCCGCGCGGGCGACTGGGCGCGGCCCGAGCAGCGCGCCTGGCTCGATGTGCTGGACGAACCGCTCCCGCCGCAGCGGATGCCGTGGGCGCGCCCCGGCTTCGTGGCCGAGGCGGGCGCGTGGATTGAGGCCCAACTGGCCGGCCTGGGCCTGGCCGTCACCGGCCCGCTCGAAGTGCGGCGCAACTGGTCGATCACCGCCTTGCTGCGTGTGCCCACCACCGCCGGCGACTATTTCTTCAAGGCCATCCCGCCGCTCTTTGGGCAGGAGCCGGCCCTCACCCAGCATCTCAGCCGGCGCTTCCCTGGCCGCGTGCCGGAGGTCGTGGGCGTGGACGTTGAGCGTCATTGGCTGCTCATGCGCGCGTTCGAGGGCACGCCGCTCATCGACCAAACCACGCTCGAACCCTGGCTGGCCGCGCTGCGGGGCTATGCCGATTTACAGGTGGCGTTGGTGCCCGAAGCCGCTGGGCTGCTGGCGCTGGGCTGCCCCGACCGGCGCGTGACGGTGCTGGAAGGGCAGGTGGACGATGTGCTGACCGCCACCGAGGGCATGTTGATCGACCAGCCCCGTGGCCTGCCCGCCGCCGATGTGGCGCGCTTGCAGGCGCTGGGGCCGGCGCTGCGCGAGGCCTGCCGCGCCTTCGCCGCGCTGCCCCTGCCGCCCACGCTGGAGCATGGCGACCTGCACGGCGGCAACGTCGTGCTGGCGCCCGGCGGCGGCTTCATCTACTACGATTGGAGTGACGGCTGCCTCGCGCCGCCGTTCTTTGGTCTGCCCACGTATCTGGAAACCGGGCAGGCCGCCTGGCACGCGGCGCTGATCGACGCTTA
>JAYUUW010000198.1:0-13631 GCA_043754665.1 Anaerolineales bacterium
GACAAAGCAGCGGCGAGGGGCCGATCAGAAGCGCACCCTACGGGCTGGCGCGGCAACGCATTCATACGGCCGCGACAGACGGGGCGGGGCGCGCTACGCGCTGGCGGGTAGGGCAACGCACTCACATGGCACAGACAAGCGGGCGCGGCGGGCGAGTGTGGCGTCCTTACCCTGGCTGAAAGACCTGCTTCACCGCTTCCAGATACCCGTAGCCGTACAGGTCATCGGGCTGCAAATAGCTGGTTTCGGTCCATTCGTTCCAACTGTTGATGGTGACGAGCGGCGCTTGGGCGGGGTGGGCGTCGACATAGGCCTTCGCCAGTTCCAGCGCCGGGCGCACGTTGGCGGGCGTGTTGTTCTTGACCACACCGGGGCGGAACGCCTGGTAGCGGGGGTTATTGTCCCAACCGAGCGAGACGTGGGGGAAGTAGGGAATGGTATAGGTCGTGTCCATCAGCGCCCACTCCTGCGCCATATCGGGGATGATCGCGGTGTAGTCCCGGTCGATGTCGGTGAAGTGGACCATTTGGTAGTGGGTCTGGCTGTCGAAGCCAAGCTGCTGCACAATTTGGCTGGGCGTGGCGGTGGCCCCAGCGTCGACCCCGCTGAGGTTGAGCTGCCGCGCGCCCCAACTGGTGAGCTGCAAGTGCAGCCCCGGCAGGCCCGCCTGGACGGCCTGCTGGCGAAACCAGGCGAAAGCGGCGGCCGTGGGTTCGACCCCGCCCAGCCCGCGCACCAACTGGTTGAGGTCATAAATCTGGAAGACCGGCCGGCCGTTGATCGTGTAGTAGGCGGGATGCGTGAAGTATTTTTCGATCAGCCGCGCGGCGATGCGCTCGAACTCGCGCCGGTCCACCGCCGCCTGCCAGATGACATTATTGTCGAGGTGCGCCAGGCGGCGGTCCCACAGGTGGGTGGCATCGTGGTTAGCCCACATCAGGTAGAACTTCATCCGGGCGTGGTTGCGGGCCTGGAGGTAGCCGTTGTTCAGGCACTGCTCTAAGAACGGGCGGCGGTCGTACCAATACCAATCGTAGATGAAGACGTTGACGCCGTGGTCGGCCGCCGCGTCGATCTGCAGCTCCATCACGCGCGGGTCGGCTTCGTTGCCGTAGCCCCACAGCGGGCGGCGCGGCCAGGTGTGGCCCGGATACTTGGCCGCCGCCTGGCGCACAGTCTCCCATTCGCCGTTGCCCTCCGGCCAGAACATGCGCGTGCGCGGCTCGTCGCCGGTGTAGGCGGGCCAAATGTAGGCGGCAATGTCGTAAGGCTGCGGCCGGTCGTTGATGGTGGCGTCCTTTGGCAGGTGTTTCCCAGCGGCGCTAGGCCGGCGTCTGCGCAAAGAGATAACCGCGGCGGCTCTGGTATTCCACGTCGGGCGCGTAGGGGTCGCGCGCCAGGTTATCGACCACGCTGAAGCCGGCCGCTTCCAGGGAACCTTGCAGCTCGGCCCCCTCAAAGTGGTAGAAGTCGAGCTGCACCGGCACGCCCCACAGCTCGTCGCGGTGCAGCGTCTCGCTGCCCAGGTGCACGGCCGCCAGCAGCCAGCCGCCCGGCACGAGCACGCGCTTCAGCTCGGCCAGCGCCCCCGGCATTTCGGCGCGGGCAATGTGGATCAGCGAGTAGAACGCGGCGATGCCGCCCCACGCGCCGTCAGGCACGTCAGTGAGGGCGCGCATGTCGCCGGCCTGAAAGTCAATATCGGGGTTGAGGGCGCGGGCCTGCGCCACCATGCCCGGCGCGAGGTCCACGCCCAGCACTTCCGCGCCCTGGTCCTTGAGGTAGCGCGCCACCTGCCCCGGCCCGCAGCCCAGGTCGCAGATCGGCCCGAGTGCGCCCACCCGCGCCGCGAGCGTATCAAGCTGCGCGCGGTCGAACGGCTTGAAGTACAGCTCCGGGTAGATGCGCTGGGCGTACAGGTGCGCCACCTGGTCGTAGGCGTGCTGGGTGGGGTCAGGTGCCATGGTCATTCACCTTTCGCAATTACCTCAGTCGCGGCCAGCCCGGCACAGCCGGCTACGGCGCGGCCAGCCCGGTGACGACGGTCAGGCCGGTGAACAGGTCAAACAAATAGCGCACGCCCTCCGGCACCGCGCCGTCGGGCAGCTCAAACGATACCCAGCCCTGCAGCTTGTCGCCCGGCCCGATCTGCAGCGTTTCAATCTGGCCGTCGCGGCCAAACAGCCGGCCGGAGTAGACATAGCCCTCGGTGTCGACCAAATACGTGAAGAGCGAGTTGACCGTGACCGCCGCGCCCGACTCATTGCCCACCACGATCTCCACCGCCACCAGCTTGCGCCCCGCCACCGGCGTGTACAGGAACCCCGGCGTGGTCGGGTCTTCCACATTGAGCGCCGTGAGCGTGTAGCCGCCGCCCTCGGCCGCCGTGCCCAGCGCCGGCAAGTCGGACGGCGTGCGCGGCGTGCCGCTGAGCGCCTCCGCCCCCTCCGGGCGGGGGGCGAGGTTCACCTGGGAGGTCACCTCCGCCTCGGGCGCGGTGAAGCGGAGGGCCGCCAGCACGGCGTCGGCCTGCACCTCAAATGCCGCCCAGCCGCGCAGCCGTTCGCCCGGTGCCAGCGTGATCGAGGCCATGGCCGGGGCATCCTGCGCCGCCACGGCAAACGGATAGTTGCGGCCCTCGCTGTCGATGAGCGTCAGGGCCGAGGGGCCGGCGGCGAAGCGCTCCAGGTCGAGGTTGCCGAGCACCACCTCCACCGCCACCAGGCGCGTGCCGGCGGTGGGCTGGTAGAGCGTGCCGGGCGTGGCCGGGTCTTCGATTTGCAGCGCCGTGAGCGCCAGGCCGCCCTGCTCCACCACATCGCCGAAGTAGCCGGCCACTGGCTCGGGCGTGGGTTCGTCAGCCTGCCCTAGCCCTTTTGGGGTCGCCGTTGGCTCCGCGCTGTCGGTCGGCGTGGCGTCCGCCGCATCGGTCGGGTCGGCCGCCTCGGTGGCGGCGCGCGTGGCCCGCACAGGCGTGGGCGTCAGCGGCTTCGGCCCCGTGCCTGGGCCGGTGACCGTGCTGCACGCCAGCGCGGCGGCGGCCAGCGCCGCTAAGACCATTCGCATATAGGTGATTGGCTTCATCCGCCCATGCCTTTCTACTGCGCTTGTGTGCGCCCTTACTGGCGCGGGCGGGATTATAACCCCCAACGGACGCGCCGCTGATCGCCGCCAGCATGGCCCAACGGCGCCTCCCTAACGCCGCCGGCGCAGCTCAAATTCAGGGCTGCCAGGCGGGCCCATAATCCCGACTGGGGTTATGGGTGAGATTCACTAAGCCCGACCCATCGGAGTGCATTGAATAGATTTCGCCACCACCGGCATCATCATCGGAAACGAGGTAACCTACGAAGGCAATGGATTGGCCATCGGGTGACCAGACTGGATCCCCATAATAGCCCGCCTGACTCATGATGTTGGTTAGTGTGGCGGTGGCTACATCAAGCACATAGATGGGGCGGTCATCACGCCCGACAAGAACGAACTGCTGACTATCGGGCGACCAATCAGAGACTGATCCTAATCCATATTCGCTGGTTAGCTGTCTAAATTCCGAACCGTCACTCTTCATCACGTAGAGCTCATAATTGTCATAGTCTGCGACGAACGCTATGGATTGACCATCGGGCGACCAACGCGGTTCGTAATACAACAAGCCTGACGCTTCGGTGGTTAGGCTCGTTTGCTGTGAGCCATCCGCCTCCATAATATATATCCCTCGATAGCCTTCACGAACTGAACAAAAAACGATGCGGGTGCCCGAAGGTGACCAGGACGCCTCGAAACCACCGGCGTCGGTCAACGCCACCAGTCCCGAGCCATCGGCGTTTACTCGATAGATTTGATCGCTGCCGCCGGCTCGGCTGGCCAAGAGCAGGTATCGGCCATCCGGCGACCAGTCTGGGGCTTGCCAATAGGGCGCCAGGTCGGCGCTAAGGACACGAAGACCGGTCCCATCGGCGTTGACCACTTGGAGACTCTGGCTGCCGCCTTCCATGCGGCCCGCCGCAAAAGCAAGCTGACGGCCATCGGGTGACCAGACGGGCCGGCCGTAAATGTCAGCCTGGTTTGTCAGCCGGACGACGTTAGCACCGTCTTGATCCATGATATACAGGTCATCGAGACCATCCCGATCGGAAACAAAGGCGATCTTGCGCGCAGGCAGCCCGGCGGTCGGGGTGGGCCGCGTCGCCGAGGGCGGCAAGGGGGTAAGGCTCGGCGTCGGTGTCTGCGTCGGCGGGTTAGTTCGGGTGGGGCGGGGAGTCAGCGTTGGCGACTCAGGGGTAGAGCTGGGGCGAAGCGTGGTGGCCGAAGGTTCAACCTGGGTCGGCTGAAAGGGCGGAGTCACGCTGCTGGGCGGACGCTCAGCTTGGCACGCCACAGCCGCCAGGCAAAGGCCTGCCCCGACTAGGCCGAGCTTGACGATGAGCAGGCGACTGCGCCACCGATGCTGCGCTTGAACTTTGTTCATGCCTGCCCCCTGTGGCAAAACCTTTCCAGCCCAGTTAATTCACGCCCACCGAGACCGGATTATAATCCCCCCATGCCACTCCCGCTGACCGTCGCCATTTTGGCTGGGGGCCAAAGCTCGCGCATGGGCACCGACAAAGCCTTTGTGCGCGTGCTCGGCCGCCCGCTGATCGAAGACATCCTGGCCCAACTGAGCGGGCTGGGGGCCGAGACCCTCCTCATCACCAATCGGCCGGACGACTACGCCTACCTGGGCGTGCCGCTGTTCGGCGATGTGCGCCCCGGCACCGGCGCGCTGGGCGGGCTATACTCGGCCGTCTACTGCGCCACGCAGCCGCATGTGTTATGCGTGGCCTGCGACATGCCGTTTGTGGTGCGCCCGCTGCTCGATCACCTGCTGACCTTGATCCCCGAGGGCGACGCGATTGTGCCGCGCCTGGCGGGCGAGGCCGAGCCGTTCCGCGCAGTCTACAGCCGGGCCTGCCTGCCGGCCATGACCGCCGCGCTCGATGCCGACAAGCGCCGCGTCATCAGCTTCTTCCCGGCGGTGCGCGTGCGCTGGGTGGACGACGCCGAGCTGGACCGCTTCGACCCGCAGCACCTCAGCTTCTTCAACGTGAACACCCCCGCCGATTTGGAAACCGCCCGCCGCCTGGCCGGCGCCGGTCCCGCGTGAGCACGCTCGACCGCGACGCTGAGCGGCGGCGCAACACGGCCGAAAACCTCTACCAGCACGGCCGGCAGGCGCTGGCCGCCCACGAACGCACCCGCGCCCGCGCCCTGCTGCTGCAAGCCGTGGATTACAACCGCGGCCACTCGGAAGCGTGGCTGTGGCTGACCGCCACCACCAGCGACCCGGTTGAGCAAAAACAGTATTTGGAATGGGCCATCGCCGCCGACCCCGGCAACGTGGCCGCGCGGCGCGGGCTGGGCCTGCTGACCGGCCAAATCAACCGCGCCGACCTCGCCCCGCCGGAGGTCGAGGCCACCGCCGCGCCGGCCGCGTCTTCCGAGCCGCAGGCCGTCAGCCTCCGCCGCACGTTCGACTGCCCGCAGTGCGGCGGCCGGCTGCGCTTCGACCCGGCGCTGGTCGATCTACGCTGCGAAAACTGCGGCTTCGTGGAGGTGGTGGCCGAGGCGCCGGCGGCGGCCGAGGCCGTGCTCGACTTTGCGCTGCCCACCCGCCAGAGCCGGCGCTGGGCCGAGGCCGAGCGGCGCTTCACCTGCGGGCAGTGCGGCGCGGGCGCGGTGCTGCCGGTGGGCGCGACCAGCCAGACCTGCCCGTTCTGCGCCTCGGCCGCGCTGGTGGCCGCGCCGGAGGAGGCGGACTTGCTGCCGCCGCAAGGCGTGATCCCGATGGGGCTGGCGGCCGAGGCGGTTCAAGCCCACGTGCGCGCCTGGCTGGGTCAGGGCCGCTTCACGCCCGACGATCTGCTGCAACTGGCGCGCCGCCGGCCCTTGCAGCCGGTGTATGTGCCGTTCTGGCGCTTCAGCAGCGCCCTGACCACGCGCTGGCGGGCGCAGGTGACCGAGGGCGAGGGCCGCAGCGCGCAATCCGTCTGGCGCGACGGCGAAGAGACCTTCTTTTATCCGCGCTGGCTACAAGCCGGCACGCGCGCCCTGCCGGCCGACCTGCTGCGCCAAATTGAGCCGTTCGATTTAGAGGGGCTGGTGGCCTACAAGCCGGAGTACCTGGCGGGTTGGCCGGCGGGCACCTACGACCTCTCGCTGGCGCAGGCCTCGCTCGACGCACAGGCGGGGATGTTGAAGGACGCCACGCGCAAGCTCGGGCCGCGGGTCGCGTCTCACAGCATGCCCGGCCGCCTGGTCAGCGAGTGGCAGGTGAGCGGCACCGACTTTACCGGGCAGACCTACCAACTGGTGCTGCTGCCGGTGTGGATCGGCCACTATCAGTATCGCGGGCGGGGCTACCGGGTGGTGGTCAACGGCCAGAGCGGGCAGGTGGCCGGCGACAAACCGCTCGACGAAGTCAAGGTGGCGCTGCTGATCGGTCTGGGGCTGGCCGCGCTGTTGGTGCTGGGCGTGGCGGCCTGGTGGCTGGGGCGGCTGCTGGGCTAAGCGTTGCCGGCGGCCAGCACGCGCCGCAGGAACGCCGCCACCACCTCGGTGAAGAGCGGGTTCGGGCCGGTGCCCAGCCAGCCAGCCGAGCCGTGATCGGCATGCGGCAGGATCGCCAGGTCGGCCTTCGGAATGGTGCGGTACATGTCCACTGCCTGCTCGACCGGCGTGCCTTCGTCGCGGTCGCCCACCAAGATCAATGACGGCGCGCTGATCGTGCGCAGGTCGGCCAGCGTGTAGGCCAGCGGCGTCAGCCACAGCGGCGCGATCTGCGCGAGCAGCCGCTGCCACTTATCCGGGTCGCCGGGCTGCGCGTGGTCGGCCTTCAGCATCGCCACCCATTCGGGCTCGGTGCGCTCCATCTTCGCCAGATCCACCGCGCCGTTGGTGATGAAACTGAACCCGTTGACCGTCTCGTAATACAACTCAGAAAATTGGTAGGTGGCTCCGCCAATGACCAGCGCGCCCGCCAGGCCGGGGTGACGCATCCCAATTTCCAGCGCCGTTTGGCCGCCGTCGCTGTAGCCAAAGAAGAACGGTTTGGTCAGCCCGAGCGCCTGCGCGAACGCCGCGCAGTCGTCGGCCAGGCCGCTATAGCTGAGCGCGCCGCTGGGGTTGTTCGTGCGCCCATGCGCGCGGCTGTCGGGCATGAGGACGCGAAAATGCGGGGTGAGCGCGGCCAGGTGCGGCCGCCAACTGCTGCCGGTGGCGGTGCCGCCGTGCAGCATAATCAGCGGCGCGCCCGTGCCCGCTTCTTCATAGTAGATGTCCAGCCCGTTGGCCTGAACGAATTGCCCCGGTGGGGCGGCGTGTGTGTCGGTGGTCATAGACCCTCTTTCCTCAGCGATACCTTAACTCCAAAACCCGGCGTGGACTGCTAGCCCCTCCGCTTCGAGCAGCGGGCCAAGCACCTCCACGCGGCCGGCGGCGTGGGCGAACACCTCGGCGGCGGGCAGGTCCAGCGCCCACGCGCCCGGCGGCATCAACTGATACAGCGCCGGCTGCCCCACGCAAAACACCAAGCGCCGCACGCCGCCCCAGTAGATGGCCCCGGCGCACATGGGGCACGGCTCGGTGCTGGTGTAGAGCGTGGCCGTGGCCAGCGCTTCCGGCGCAAGCTGTTGGCTGGCGGCGCGCATGAGATTCGTCTCGGCGTGGCCGGTGCAGTCGCGCTCGGTCAGCACGGTGTTCTCGGCTTCCAGCAGCACATGGCCGGCCGGGTCGGCCAACAGCGCGCCGAAGGGATGGTTGCCGTGGGCGCGGGCGGCCTGGGCTACTTCGAGGGTGCGGCGCAGCAGCGCGGCGTGTTGGTCATCAGTCATGGAGTTAGCCTTTCACGGCGGCGGGGCCGGTATAATAACGGGACCATGCCCGCCCTGTTGCCCTTCAGCCCCGCCGACACTGCCGCCGATTATACCTGGCTGGACCTGCGCGGCCCGCACTACGCGCTGGGCCAGGCGCAAGGCCGGCAGACCGAGCGCTTCGTCATCCCGGCCTGGTGGCCCGCGCCGCCGCCGCTGCCCTTCGCCGCCGACTGCGCCCGCCAGATCGCCGAAATCCACCCGCCGCTGCTCGACGAACTGCGCGGCTATGCCGATGGACAGGGGTTGGCCTACGAGGCAGTGCTGCGCGGCGTGTGCCGCCAGACCATGCGGCTGCGCGCCCGGCCGCCCTACCCCGAGGGCGGCTGCTCGTCGCTGGCGGTGGTGGGCGCTGACGGCCGGGTGCGCGTGGGCCGCAACTACGACTTTCACCCGGTGCAGCGCGTGCGCCAGCGCCTGCGGCTGACGCCCGAGCAGGGCCGGCCCACGGTGGGCACGCGCGGCTCGGTGCCGGGCGGGCGCTACGACGGCGTGAACGACGCGGGGCTGTTCATTTGCCTGCACGTGGCGCTCTCAGACGAGCCCCCTGCCCCCCAGGCGGGCATTCCCTTTCACCTGCTGCCGCGCCTGGTGCTGGAGACCTGCGCCCGCACCCGCGACGCCGTCGACCTGCTGACCCGCGTGCGCCATCTGCACGCCTTCAACTATCTGATTGCTGACGCGAGCGGCGACCTGGCCGTGGTCGAAGCCCACCCCAGCGCCGTGCGCGTGGCGGCGCAAGGCGAAGGCTTCGCGGCCTGCACCAACCACTACCGCCACCCGGATATGCGCCCGCTGCAGCACGGCCGCCGCCTGACGCACTCCGAGCAGCGGCTGGCCTTCCTTAACAGCCAGCACGCCGCCCTGCACGCCGGGGCCGATGTGCTCACCGCGCTGACCGACCACCCCTCCGGCCTGTGCGGCCACGCCGGCGGCCACACCACGCTGTGGAGCCTGACCGCCGACCTGAGCGCCCGCACCATTTCCTACACGCGCGGCGCGCCCTGCACCGAAACTTTTGAGGCGATGCCGTGGCCGAGCGTGAATTAGCGCGCTCGGCGGGCTTGAGCATACCGACCCTAATTGTGGCGACCCATAGGAGCAGCCATGCGCAAACTCATCGTTCACGAATTTATCTCCCTCGACGGCGTGATCCAGGCGCCGGGCGGGGCCGAAGAAGACACCGACGGCGGCTTTAAGTATGGCGGCTGGACGCTGCCCTACTGGCACGACGACATCGGCGCGAAGTTCGTTGAGGCGATGCAGACCACCGACGCGCTGCTGCTGGGCCGCAAGACCTGGAAGACTCACGGCGACGCGTTCGACCCCATGCCGGAGGATGACCCCTTTGGCGGCATGATGAACAAAGTGCATAAGTATGTGGTCTCGACCACGCTGACGTCGGCGGCGGGCTGGCGCAACTCCACGCTGATCTCCGACAACGTGGTGGAAGCGGTGCGGGCGTTGAAGGCGCAGCCCGGCCAGAACATCATGCTCGACGGCAGCAGCGTGCTGGCGCACACGCTCATCGCCAACGATTTGGTGGACGAATACGGCCTGCACGTTTATCCGCTGGTGCTCGGCGGCGGCAAGCGCCTGTTCCCCGAGGGCCAGCACGTGCCGCTCAAACTGCTCGAAGCCAAGGCGCTGCCCACCGGCGTCGTGTTCCAGCGCTACGAGCCGGTTCGGTAGAGGCCGGGGCGTCAGCGCCACAGCGGCGGCTGTGGCCTGACGCGGCAAAGCTGGTGGAAGGAGGGGACATGAAGCGCGCACTCACCCAGGGTCTTCTGGCCGTCTTGGGCTGTGAATTCATTATGAATGCGCTGCTCTTGCTTAGCGGCGGGCCGACTGAATATCTCGCCGGTTACAGTGAGTACACCCAAGATGATTGGATTGGCCATGCACTAATCATGTTTGGCGCTTTCGTTGCCGGTCTAGTGAATAACGCTCTGGGCATGTCGCGGAGGGAATTAGCTATAGGGCTACTGCTCGTGCCGATGATACTGGCGTTGTGGTTATTTGCGGCCATCATTTTTGGGATTGGCTATTCAAGACGGTGGATCCTCATATTGTTACCCCTGTCCACCACCCTCGCAATCGCCCTACCTTCAGTGTTAACGTGGATAAAGCAGCAGCTAACGCAACGAAAACCCAAAGCGGATTGAGGTCCACTACACAGGATCAACTTTCCCAATGTTTGACACCGTCACAGCCATCAACCAGGGTTTCGCGCGCAAGTTTCCGAACGGCAATGAGCCCTATCAGATCATGACGCGCCTGCTGGAGGAAGCCGGCGAACTGGCCCAGCAGGTCAACCACTTCGAGCACAGCGGCATCAAGCGCGCCAAGTATGGCGAGCCGGATCGCGCCCACCTGGCGCAAGAGGCCAAAGGCGTGCTGCTCACGCTGTTTCAGGTCGTGGCATACTACGCGCTAACGCCGGAACTGCAAACGTCGCTCGAACAAACGCTTGCGCGGCTGCGCGGCGATGGCTTTGTGGATAGCGCCGCGCCAGAATGACTCCGCGCGCAACCGCTCAGCGAGGTACACCCCATGACCAGTTGGATTGAATTTGCGCAACAGGCGCCGGCCTTGGCCGCGTTCGGGGCCGCCCGCTTCGGAAGCGGGGTGGCTTATCTGGCGACGCTGTGGCCCGACGGCAGCCCACGGGTGCATCCGGTGACGCCCATCGTGGGTGAGCGACTGTACTTGTTCATGGAGCCCACCTCCCCCAAGGGCCGCGACCTGCAGCGCGACCCGCGCTACGCCTTGCATTGCGCGGTCGAAAATTCAGACGGCGGCGGTGGTGAGTTCTACGTGCGCGGGCGCGCCCAGCGAACCGACGACCCGCTGCTCCGGGAGCAGGCCGTCCACGCCGCGTCCTATGCGCCGGCCGAGCGTTATATCCTGTTCACGTTGTCCATCGAGCAGGCCTTCATGAACCGCTACGTGGCGGGCCAGGCCACCGTCGAGCGCTGGCGCGCGCCGGCGTAAGCCCTCACCCACGCTTGAGTCCCCCCTCCGACTTCTGACCTCCGACTCCATCTCCCTACCACCACTGCCAACTCCCCGACCGACCTCTCGCTTGACTTGTCACGCGCCTCCCGGTACGATGACACGACGCTTTAGGAGAACCCCATGGCCGAAATGCACACGTTTACCGATGCCAATTTTCAAGCGCAGGTGTTGAATAACAGCGCGCCGGTGTTGGTCGATTTCACCGCCGAATGGTGCCCGCCGTGCCACATGCTGGCCCCGGTGGTGGCCGGGCTGAACCAGGACTGGAACGGCGCGGTGAAGGTCGGCCAACTCGACGCCGACAACAACGTGGCCATGACCATGCAGTACGGCGTCATGGGCCTGCCGACACTGATCCTGTTCAAGAACGGGCAGCCGGTGGAACGCATGACCGGCTTCATGCCCAAGGAGCGCATCCTGGCCAAGCTGCGCCCACACTTGACGCCGCAGCCGTCGGCGTAGGCGCGGCGGAACGCGCCCTCAACACAAACAACGCGCTGGTCTCTCGCGGGAGAGGCCGGCGCGTTTTGGTTTAAGCCGCGTTACTTGCGCGCGTTCGGCGGGTGGATGGGGAACTGCAGGAAGAAGGTGCTGCCGGCGAGGGCGGCCTCATCGTGGCCGGCGCTTTCGACCCAAATGCGCCCGCCGTGGGCGCGCACCACCCCGCGCGCAATGGCCAGCCCCAGCCCCGGCCCGCCGCCCTTGAACATGGTCTTGTGCGACGAGTGCAGCGCCACCGAGCCTACCTGGTAGAACTTCTCGAAGATCAACTCGTGATGCTCGGGGTCGAGGCCGATGCCGAAATCCTGCACGCTGATTTGGGCGGCCGGCGCGCCGCCGGCCAGCGTGACCGGGCGGGTCTGCACCAGGATGCGCCCGCCGTCCGGCGTGTACTTGATAGCGTTGACGATGACGTGATACAGCGCCTTCTGCACCAGGGTGGGGTCGGCGTTGATGGCCGGCGTGTCGGGCGCGTGCTCAATGGTGATGGTCAGTTGGCGGTCGGCGGCGTCGGTGGTCAGGCGGTGGGTGATGTCGTTGACCACGCTCTTGAGCGGCACCGGCACCACGGCCAGCAGCGCCCCAGCGGCGGCCTCGTTGTCGATGCGGGTGACATCGAGCATGGCATTGACGACCTCGTGCAGGCGTTCGGTGCCGCGGCTGAGGCCGTCCAGCGCGGCGCGCAGGTCGGCGTTGCCCTGCAGCGCGCCATCGAGCTTGATGATGTTAAGATAGCCCTTCATGATCGTCAGCGGGGTGCGCAGCTCGTGGGCCGCCACCTGGATGAACTCCAGCTTGTTGCGGTCGAGCTGGGCCAGCACGCGGTTGGTCCGCTGCAGGTCGGTAATGGCCACCTGGTCGTTGGCGCGCATGCGGTTGAGCGTGGTGCGAATGATGCTCATGGCCAGGCGCGGGCTGCGGCTGAGGATGGCCTCGAAGTCGGTCTTGTCGATCTCCAGCACGGTGCAGGCGATGAGGGTGCGCACGGTGGCGGCGCGGGGCGCGTTTTGAATCAACGCCATCTCGCCCACATAGTCGCCCGGCACCACGCGCCGCAGCACGCGCTCGCCGTCGGTGTCGCTGATCTTCTTGGTGGTCAGCGCCTCGCCGGCTGCCAGGATGTAAAAGGTGTCTTCGTAGGCGCCCTCGCGGCACAGGTAGTGGTCGGGCGGGTAATGGCTGATAAGGGTCAGCGCGGCCAGCTCGCCTAGCTCCTCGTCGGAGAGGCCGGCAAAGGTCTGCCCCAGCAGCGCCAGCACCTGCGGGGCGCTCAGGTCCATGGCCGGGGCGTCGCTCACGCGGCCTCTCCGCTAGAACCAGGGCTGGCCGGCAGGGTGAAGTGGAAGGTGCTGCCGCGCCGGAACTCGCTCTCGAGCCAGATGCGCCCGCCTTGCAGCTCCACCAAGTTCTTGACGATGTTCAGCCCCAGCCCGGTGCCGGAGGCCATCTCGCGCGCCACGCGGTCTTCCGACCGGAAGAATTTTTGGAACAGGCGGGCCTGGTCCTCGGGCGAGATGCCGATGCCGGTATCCTGCACGGCGATGTGCAACTGCGGCACAAACGGCGCGGCGGCGGGCGCGGTGGCGGGGGCCAGCACGCCCAGGCGCGGGCTGGGCTGGAGGCCGGGCAGGTCGGGCGTGGTGAGCGTGATGCGCAGCGTGATCTCGCCCAGCTCGGGCGTGTATTTGTTGGCGTTGGAGAGCAGGTTGGTGAGCACCACCTTGAGCATGGCCCGATCGGCCTCCACGGTGGGGGCGTCCTCCATGCGCAGTTCCACGCGGGCCTTGGAGCCTGCGTGCACCTGTTCGTGGATGCACTCCTCCGCCACGCTGCGCAGGTCGAAGGCTTCCCTGCGCAGTTCGCGGGTGTTGGTCTGTGCGAAACGCAGCAGGTCGTCCACCAGTTCGATCAGGCGTGCGCTGCCCTTGTGGATGCGGTCGCTGAGCTCGGCGTGCTCCGCGGCGCCCAGGTCCTTCAAGTGCGCGCTCAAGGCCTGGATGTTCTTCAGGGGGGAACGGAGATCGTGCGCCACGGTGTAGCTGAAGGAACCGAGGTCCTCCAAGGCTTCCAGCAACTGCTGGGTGCGGGCCTGCACGCGGCGGTCCAGGTCGGCGTTGAGCTTATTCAGCCGCAACTCCTCCTGCTTCCGGTCGCTGATGTCCTTGATCATGGCCTGGAACAGCGCCTTGCCATCGGGCGAAC
>JAYUUW010000199.1:0-26685 GCA_043754665.1 Anaerolineales bacterium
GCCCGAGCCGGATTGCAGCGAAACCGAGTCAATCCCGCTGCCCACTTGCAGCGTGACGCCGCTGCGCGCAAGAGTAATGCCATCAAACGTCATGGCCGAACCGCTCAGGCTGTCGAGAACCCGCAGGCTATCGCTGCCGGTGTCGCCGGTGACGGTCAGCGCGCCATTCAGATCGTCGAGCGAGTTGCCGTTAGTGACGATGAACAGGTCCGCGCCGTCATTCCCCTCGATCTGGGTGGTGGCGCTGGTGCCGCCGATGAAGATGTTATTGCTGGTATCTTCAGCCTGAACGGTTAGGTTTTCGAAGTTGTTGTAAGTAATGGTGCCGACATAATCACGGTCAAACGTGCTGCCCGAGATGGTATAGGTGTCACCCGCGACGGTGGTCAGGGTATCGTCAATGCCAAGCACATCGCTTTGGTTGCCGCCGTTGACGGTGGTGTTGGCAAAACCATCCCGCAGACTGAGGCTAACCGCATCGGCGCCGTCATTGGTATTGATCACCAGGCTGCTGAAAGCGGCGGCCGGGCAAATGATGTAATAGGCAAAGACGACTGGCACACAACCGGCGGCTATCGCGTCGGCATCGCGACTAATGGACCCTTCGGCCGGGTCAATGAAGGTGTAGACGCCGCCGGAAGTCGCTGACTTCGTGATACTGAGTGTGTTCGGGCCGGCCGAGCCGGTATAGGTCATGGTGCCGGTCAGCGTGTCGAGGTCCATGGTGGCCGCCGCCGCCGCCGGGCGCGCGGGGCGGGCCAGCGTCGCCAGCGTGGCCAGCACCGTGGCCGCCGCGGCCACCCGGCCGAACCGCTGGGCGGCCGGCATGTGAGCCGTGAGCGGGGCGCGCGGCAATTGGTCGGGCGTCAGCCCGGCCACAAATTGCCCCAGCCACTCCACCGCCAGCAATTGGTCCAGCGCGCCGGGCGCGGCCAGCCGCGGCCGCAAATAGCGCCAGCTCGGGGCCAGCACCAGCCGGCTGCGGTCGTTCAAGCGCCGCTCGGCCGCGCGGTTGGCCTCCAGCACCACCCGGTCGCTGCGGCCCACTACCAGCAGCGTGGCGGCCTGCACCGCCGGCAGCCGTTCGGCCGCCAAATCGGGCCGCCCGCCCAGCGCCACCACCGCCGCCACCGTTGGGCCCAGGTCCGCCGCCACGGTGAGGGCCGCCGCCGCCGCCGGCCCCGCTGCCAGCAAACCCAGGCGCAGGTTGTGCGCCATGGGCTGGCGCTGCAGCCAGCGCACAGCCGCGTGCAGCCGCGCCGACCAATCGGCCACTGGGAAACCCGCTTCGCCGCCGGCCACGTCCACCGCCAGCGTCGCCAGGCCCAGGTTATGCAGCGCCCGCAGCACCTCCGCCTCGGCGGGGGTGGCCGGGCCGAGGCGCGGCGCAACCACCCAACCGCGGCAGCCACGGGGGTCCATTGGATAGATAAAGTCAAGCGTCAGGCGATTAGCGCCGCTATAAATGACGGGGGCGTATTGGAGGGTCGGGTAGCGCAGGCGGAGTGCAGTCCCTGGGCGCGCGGGCGCGCGGCCCGGCTTGCGGGGTTGCCAACTTGTCATGAACCGCGACTCCTTCAACCCACCTAGTCAATCACCCGGGTAGAGATACCAACATGAACTGCTACCCAGGTGCAAACTACCAAGGCACAGGCCAACCATTCGTAAATTTGAGGCGTGAGGCTTACGTTCCAACGGCCGAACGTAGCGGCATTATAGCCCGAAGGCCACCGTCTGGCTAGCATCTCCTTGGCACCCCCGACCTGGCCGTTGCTTCGGTTGTGGCAGATCACACAAACCGCGCCCGCCCACCAAAAACATGCCGAAATTCGGCGCAAAACGCGTAAATGGGATTTTGGTGGGTTGACAGTGGCAGTGATATCAGTGACAATTCGCGGCGGCATTTTGGGGACAAGCGCCCCAGGCCAACCCAATTAGGTTCCGACAGCGAACGCACACGCGACTAAACTCATCCCCTAACGGCACTGACCGCCATCGCCGGCGGTATCCCTACGCACCTCGGATGGGTAACGTCTCATCCCATGCGAGGCGCCACTCTATCGCTGTAGTTATCAGGTTGAGACGTTCAGTGGCGCGCGAGTGAGCGCGACCGCTGCTTGGGCGTGGTCCAGCGGGCCGGGGGGCGCCGGCGACGCCAATTCCAAATGGACCTCCCCGCCGGGGAGGCCGCGCCCAATGCCTCAGCAGCGCCTGGGGTCATGTCGGAAGGGCGGAGCATGCCACCACCTAACCCCAGCCCTAAACCGCCCCGCCCCGCCGCCAGCGGTACCGCCCAGGCCGCCCTCTACCTGGGGCGTCAGGCCGCCTCGCCCGCCCGCTACCTGTGGGAACAAACGCTCCAGGCGGCGGTGGGCTGGGTACCCACCCTGGCCGGCATCGGTTTGCGCAGCTTGCTCTACCCGCTCATGCTCCGCATGGACGGCCGGGCCGCCATTGAAGCGCGCGTGCGGCTGCGCTTTGCCAACCACATTCGCCTGGGGGCCGGCAGTTATTTGGACGAGGGTGTCTACATCCACGCCTGCCCGGCCGGGGTCGACATCGGCCCGCGCACCCTGGTCATGCACGGGGCCGTGCTGCATGTGTACAACTTCCGCGACCTGCCGCACGCCGGCATCCGCATCGGCAGCGACAGCCTGATCGGCGAATACACCGTCATCCGCGGCCAGGGCGGCGTCACGATCGGCGACCGGGTCTATACCTCGCCCATGACGCAGATTATCGCGGTTAACCATGTCTTCGCTGACCCCGCGCGCCCGTTTGTCGAGCAGGGCATTACGGCGGAAGGCATAGTCATTGAAGATGATGTGTGGCTGGGGGCGGCGGCGGTCGTCACCGACGGCGTGCGCATCGGCCGGGGGGCGGTGGTGGCGGCCGGCGCGGTCGTCACCCGCGATGTGCCCCCCCACACCGTGGTCGGGGGCGTGCCGGCGCGCGTCCTGCGCGCGATTGACGGTTCGTCCACTGACAGCGCCATCCGTGAGATATACTACTAGCCTGCTAGTTAGGGGACACCACCTTCAGTGAGGCAGGCGTATGTCAGTGGGCTGGGCGGGTTGGGTGATCGGGGGCGTCGCGATACTGCTGGTGGCCGGCCTGTGGGGGTATGGCCGGCGCCAACTACTCGAGCGGGCCGTGCCTACTGATAAGTGCCCGCGCTGTGGTCAGGATAAGTGGCATCGCATTCACCGCAGCTTACCTGACTATTTTTTTGGGGTCGGTTTAAAGGTGCGCCGTTTCCAGTGCGCCAATGAAGCCTGCCATTGGGAAGGCCTACGCCGAAGGGTAAACGGATGACGTTGGAGCACATCGCCCTGCCCATGCTGGCGGAACAACTGTCGGTCATTATCCCGGCGTTGAATGAAGAGGCCGGCATTGCCAGCATCGTTGAGCGCGTGCTGGCCCAGGCAGCGGCCTTGGGCCAGGTTGGCGTGCCCCGCCTCGAGGTCATCGTGGTCGATGACGGCTCGCACGACCAGACCGCCGCCGTGGTCGAGCGCCTGGCCGCCGCGGCGCAAGGGGCGGCCACCGTGCGCCTGGTGCGCCACGGCCTCAACCGTGGCTATGGCGCGGCGCTCAAGACCGGCTTGTCACAGGCGCAAGGCGATTTGATTGCCTTTTTGGACGCCGACGGCACCTACCCGCCCGAGTATTTCCCCCAACTGTGCGCCTCCGCGCTGGGCGGGGCCGATGTCGTCATCGGCTCGCGCATGTCGGGCGCGGCGAGTGAAATGCCCGTCATGCGGCGGGTGGGCAACGTCATGTTCGCCGGGCTGATTACGCTGCTGGGCGACCAGCGCGTGCGCGACTCGGCCAGCGGCATGCGCGTCATCCGCCGGTCGGTGCTGCCCTTGCTCTACCCGCTGCCCAACGGCCTCAACTTCACGCCTATCATGAGCATGCGGGCCATTCACGAAGGCCTGGTGCTGGTAGAGGTGCCCATCCCCTATCGCGAACGGGTGGGCCGCTCCAAGCTCAGCGTCGTCCGCGACGGGCTGCGCTACACCCAGTCGATCTTGTGGACCGCCTTGGGGTACAATCCAGTCCGCATTCTCGGCACGCTGGGGCTGGCCGGAGTGGGGTTCGCCGGGCTGGTGGGGCTGGCGTTGGTCAGCATGCGCCTGCAAGGCATCACCACCGTCGGCCCGTGGGGCGTTGTGGCGGTGTTCGCCGCCCTGGTGCTGGGCGTAGGCGGCGTGAGCTTGTTTGGCTTGGGCGCCACCTTCAACTATTTGGTGGCGCTGCTGCGCCGCCGCCCGGTGCGCATGGGGCTGTTTGGCAAGCCGATCTTCAACCCGCCGCTCGACCGGCACTTCGGCTGGATGGGATTGACGATTGGGGGGCTAGGGGTGATACTGGCCGTGGCCGCGCTGGTACTCGGTTTGCGCGGTTGGGAGCTGGAACGGCTGAGTCTCTACTTGGTCGGCAGCTCTTTGTTGATGTTGGTGGGTCTGCAATTGGGCATGTCGTGGATTTTGATGCGCACGCTCGAAGAGCTGGCGGAGCGCGAAATCCAGGCCCAGCACGATTTATCTGGTGGCAAGCCGCTAGGGTCGCAGGGGAAGAATGGCAGGTCGTAATGTCTGAAGCTGATAAAGGTGCGGCGGCGGAACTGCGGAACAACCTGGGCACACGCCGCATTGTCAAACTACCGCCGCCGCGCTTTCCCGATGCCGATGCCATTGTGCGCTCCGGCTCCATTGCCCGCAGCCAAACCAGCAAAGTGGACGTCCTCCTAGTCAATCCGCCCTCGCCCGATGGCGGCATTTGGATTCGCACCCAGCACCGCGTGGGCCGCCGCAGCCGCGAAAACATGATCTGGCCGCAGGTCAGCCTGGCCCAAATGGCCGCGCTGCTCGCGCCCGATTACACGGTGGAGGTGGTCGACGCGATTGCCACCCGCATGGGCTGGGAAGAGTTCGCCGCTATCTTGCGCGACCGCCGCCCGCAGTATTACCTCACCCAAGTCACGGCCCCCACTCTCACCAACGATATGTACGGCGCGTTCCTGGCCAAGAGCCACGACGCCGTCACCATTGCCTTCGGCACGCATGTGACGCCGCTGGCCCGCGAAACGCTGCGGCAGTTCCCCGCGCTCGACTTCGTGCTGCGCGGTGAGCCGGAAATGACCCTGCGCGAGTTGATTGACACCTTTGCCGTCGCGCGCGGTCAGTGGCATGTCACCGAGCAGGGCCGCCTGGTCAGTAAAACGACCGGCCACGAAGCGCGCGGCCACGAAGTCATGTGGCCCATGTGGACCGGAGCCGACCCCACCTGGCGGCCGGCCTGGACCGTGCCCGCCGCCGCCAATGGGAATGGCGCCGGCCACAAGTTCAATTACACCGAGAACGGGCTGCCGCTGCTGCCCGCCCTGCCCGCCGAAGACCTGCGCCCCTGGCCGCACGAGATGCAGTTGGTCAACATCAAAGGCCTGGGCTGGCGGCGCGGCGGCGAGATTATGCTGAACTGGGACCGGCCGTTCTTTGCCAGCCTCGACGATCTGCCGATCCCGCACCACCATTTGCTGCCGCTCGACAAGTACCGCATGCCCATGATTAAGGGGCCGTACACGTTTATTGTCACCAGCCGCGGCTGCCCGGCCGGCTGCAAGTACTGCATTAAACACGTCAGCTACCAGAACTCGGTGCGCCTGCGCTCGCCCGAAAAGCTGGTGCAAGAAATGTGGCTGCTGCACGATTTGGGCGTGCATCACATCCACATGTATGCCGACCTGTTCACCGTCAACCGCGACCAGGTCGTCGAATTGTGCAAGCTGATCATCAAGGAAAACTTGAAGATCACCTTCACCGCCAACAGCCGCGTCGACTACGTGGATGAGGAGCTGCTGCGGCTGATGGGCCGCGCCGGCTGCACGCTCATCTCCTGGGGCATCGAAAGCGGCAACGAGCTGATCCTCAAGCGCGCGCACAAGGGCTATAAGATGGAACAGGCCCACAAAGCGCTCACCTGGGCCAAGCGCGCCGGCATTAAGAACTGGGGCTACTTCATTATCGGCCTGCCCGGCGAGACGGTCGAGACCATCGCCGAGACCATGGCCATCTCTAAAAAGCTGCCGCTCGATATCGCGCTGTTCCATGTGGCCGCGCCGTACCCGGGCACGCCCTTCTTCTTTGAAGTGGTCGAGAACAACTGGTTCCGGTCGGGCACCAATTGGGAAGAGGTCGACATGGACCAGGGCACCGTCCTCGACTATGAGAACCTCAAGGCCGAAGACCTGCTCTATTGGCAAAAGCGCGCCTTCCGCGAATGGGCCTTCCGGCCCGGCCCGGTGTTGACCATGCTCAAATCGATGAACACCTGGGCCGGCTTCAAGAGCGCCATGGATATTGGCTTGCAAACCCTGGGCTGGGTCAAAAGCTAAGCGCGCCGCGCCGGGTGGCTGCCGCCGCCCGCTGGTCTCGTTCTTCCTCTGCTCCCGGCCGCTAGACCGTCCAGCCGCCGGGAGCTTGATTGCACCCGACCCACACATGACCACCCCCCCCGCCGCTCCGCCGCCTGAGTCGTCGCGCGCCTGGCTGGAGTGGGCCGAGTGGCTGGCGCTGCTGGCCGCCCTGGCGTGCTGGCTCGGGTCGCAGCGCTATTCGCTGGTGATGGCGTTGGGGGGGGGCTGCCTGCTGCTCGCGTGGCTGGCCCGCTTCGCCCGCACCGGCCAGTTTGTGGCGCCCACCGCGCTCGACCTGCCATTGGTGGCCTTTCTGTTGTCGGTCCTGGTCGGCTTGTGGGTCGCCCCCGATGGCCCGGCGGCGCTCGTCCGGCTCTATTGGTTTACCGGCGCGGCGGCGCTCTACGTGGCGCTGGCCGGGTCGCGTGCGCCGGTGCTGCGCTGGGTGGCGGTGGGTATCGTCGTTGCCGCCGGCCTGTTGGCGGTATACTTCGTCACCCAAAACCCGTGGGCCACTGCGCCGGTTAAGATCGCGCTGGTCAACCGCCTGGGACAGATGCTGGGCGGGTTGGTGCCTGACCTCGGCGCTTACAAGCCCCACCCCAATGTGGTGGCCAGCCTGCTGGCGGTGATTTTGCCGCTAGCCGCCGTGTTGGTCTGGCAGGCCCGAAAGGCAGCCAAGGCCCTCTGGCCGGTGCTGGCTGCCCTCGGTCTTCTCGGGCTGATCGGCGCGGGCCTGGCCTTCACCGAGTCGCGCACCTCCATGCTGGCGGTGGGGGTCGCCGGCGTGGTGGGCGGGTGGGGTTGGCTGGCGCGGCGCTGGGCGGTGAGGCAGGGTTGGGCCTTCGGGCCCATTTTTGCCGCCCCGCTCCTACTCGGCCTCACCGCCGTGGGGTTGCTGTTCGCGCTGCGGCCGGACCTCACCGCCGGGTGGCTGGGCAACTTGCCCGGCCCCAACTCGGCGGTCAGCCGACAAGTGGTCTTTGGGCAGGCCTGGCGGCTGGCGCAAGATGTGGCCTTCACCGGCGGCGGCCTGGCGTCGTTTCCGGCCCGCTATTCGAGCTATGTGCTGGCGGTGCCGGTCATCTATCTGACGCACGCCCACAACGCCTACCTGAATGTGTTGGTCGAACAGGGCTGGCTGGGGCTGGCGGGCTATGTGGGGCTGCTGGCGGGCGCGGCCTGGGTGGGCTTGCGCCGGGTGCTCAGCGGCCAGGCGGCCTCCCCCGCGCTGGCGGTGGCCGGGCTGCTGGGCCTCGTCGTCGTCAGCGTGCAGGGGCTGGGTGATGCGACCCTGGTTGCCAGCCGGGTCGCGCCCTTTTGGCTTATCCCGGCGGGGCTGGCGCTCGGCGGCGGCGGGCGCGTTACCACCGCCGCGCCGCGCCCCACCCGCCGCTGGGCGCTCCTGGCCGTGGCCGCCGCCCTCGTGCTTATTGCCGCCATGGGCTGGCTCAACCGCAGCGCCTGGCATGCCAATCGCGGCGCGCTGCTGAGCGATCGCGTGCTGCTGGCCGGCTTTCCGACCGGCGCATGGCGCACCGGCAGTGACGCGCCGGCCCTGCGCGCCGCCGAGCCGGAATTGGAACAAGCCCTGGCGCTGGACCCGGCTAACCGGACGGCGCATTTCTACTTGGGTCTGGCCGCTATGGAGCGGCGCGACTATGCCGTGGCCGTCGAGCACCTAACGGCCGCCCACGCGGCGGACCCTGAGCACCGTGGCATTACCAAGGCCCTGGGGTACAGCCTGGCCTGGCTCGGCCGTTACACCGAAGCGGCCGACTGGCTGCGCGGCCTGCCAGAGGCCAGCCAGGAACTGGAAGTGTATGGGTGGTGGTGGGGCACTCAGGCCCGGCCCGATCTCGCTGAACAGGCCGCCGCTATGCGGGCATATTTGCAGGCCGGCGGCTGAACGATTTCATCTTTTGGAAGGCGGTTTCATTTTAGATATGGCAACTCTGCGGATGCGGCACGTGATATATTCCGGCTTCAGCCTGGCCTTGGTGCTGTGGCTGTTGGTGGCCTCCAGCGGGGCGGTGCGGGCGCAGGCGACCACGCCGACCCCGACGCCTGAGCTTTCCGCTACCCCCGACCCTTCGCTGGGCATCGTCGGCGGCGACACTTGGGCGCCGCCCGCCAATATTTCGCGGTCCGGGGCGGCATCGCGCCCAGCCATCGTCGCTGATCCAGACGGTAACTTGCACGTGCTCTGGTGGGACACCTTCGCCGGCACGTTCTACGCCACCTTCTCGCCCGCCAGTGGTTGGTCCAACCCGGTCGCAATTCCGCAGATCATCGGAGCGCGGCCGCTCACGAGCATCGAGCAACCCAAGGCCTACGATGAACTGACCCTGCTCGCGGACAACAATGGCCTGCTGCATGCCTTCTACCGCGACAACCGCGGCAACGTCCTGTATTCGCAGGCGCGCGCCGCCACCGGCGCCTGGACCCAAGCCCGGCAACTTGCCACGACGCCGGTGACGTGGAAAGCCGCGGTCGATGCCGCGGGCGTGCTCCACTTTGCCTACATCCGAGCCATCGAAAGCGACCAATTGCCGGCCGGCGTCTACTACCGTCAATCGACCACGCGCGGCGCCGATTGGCAAAACACCAAGGTCATCGACGCGTCGCTGTATTTTCGCGCCCTGACCAGCGCTAACAGCTTCATTGACCTGACCACGCCCGGCGCGGCCCAGATCCTGGTGACGTGGGACGATCCCCGTGTCGGCCAAAGCTACACGGCCAGCTCCAGCGACAACGGCTTTAGCTTCAGCACGCCAGCGGCCGTGGGCGGCGACCAGGCCGATCTGCCGCGCCACACCTATTTGTTGCCGCAAGCCGACGGCACGCTACTGCGCCTGTGGTCGCCCCCGGATAGCTGCGCGCTGTTTCAACAGGTGTCGGATACCACTTACACCACCTGGACCGCGCCCGTGCGCGTGCTGGAAGACCTGGAGGGCTGCTTGTTCAAACCCACCAGTTACCCACTGGCCGACGGCCGCCTGGCGCTTTTCGCGCAGTTGTCCGATGGCCCCGCGCCGCTGGCCCTGGTGTTGTGGGATGGCACGCGCTGGTCGGCGCCCGTAACGCCGCGCATCAACTTTGTCGATCCGGCTACCAACCGTTCGACCACCCTTGATTGCGTCACGGCGGTGCTGGTCGGCGACCAAGTGAGCCTGGCCGGCTGCGACGCCGTGAAAGATATCTGGGCGACGACCAGCCTGGTGACCTTGCCCGACCTGCTGCCGGCCGTCAGCACCGAGTGGAGCCCGCCCACCATCATTTCGAACATCGACACCAACGCCGGGCTGCCCGCCATCAGCGTTGACAGCGACGGCCGGCTGCACACCCTGTGGACGCAAAGCCAGCTCGACGACAGTCCGCAAGAGACTTTGGCGTATGCCCGGCTCGAGGGCGACACCTGGTCGTCACCCAATTCGGTCCTCCGGTCGCCCGGCGGGGGCGCCGCCCAAGATGCCGCCACGCTCATCGATCAAGGCGGACACATGCATGCCCTGTGGAGCGGCGGCGCTACGGGTCAAATCTATTACAGCCGCGCTTTTGCGCGCGATGCCTCGGGCTCAGGCGGTTGGGAAGCGATTCGCGCGCTAACCGAGCCGCAGAGTTCCGGCAGTTCCCCGGCGCTGGCCTTCAGCCCAACCGGCCAAGTCGATGTGGCCTACACGGTCCCCTTGAACGAAGGCCGCGGCGTGTATTTCATCACCTCGCCCGATCAGGGTGAAAGCTGGTCACCGCCGATGCAAGTGTTTGACGCCGAACAGGCCGGCTGGGCGCGGGTGCAGCAAACTACTTTGGCGGTCGATACCACCGGGCGCGTGCACGTGGCCTGGGTGCAAGGCTCCTTGCCACCGGCCGATAGCGTGCTTGGCGTTTACTATGCCTGGTCGGACGACAACGGCCAGACCTGGAGCGCGCCGCGGGTGATGGCCGAAGGCGATGCCGGCTTCCCCAGCTTGGTCGCCAGCAGTGATGACGAAGTCCACCTGTTGTGGGTGAGCAACTTATCGGATAGCCCCCAACTCTGGCACGCGCGCCTGCCGGCCGGCAGCGAGAGTTGGTCTGAGCCGGCGCTGGTGCCCGGCCTGCACAGCATCGCGCCGCAGGTGGGCGTCGTCAGCGACAGCGCGGGTGGCCTGCACCTGGTGGGCGTGGAGCGCACCGTGTCTGACTCCACCGTACTGTTCTACTTGAACTGGGATGGCAGCCGCTGGGGCGGGCGGGAAACAATCCCGCTGGGTTATAGTGCTGACAAGCTGAGCGGCGCGCGGGCGGTCATCCGGCCGCAGGGCCTGCTGGGCGTCGTGTATCGCGTCTACTCGCTGGTGAGTGGCGGCGGCCGGCAATACCTGTCCGGTTACGTTCAGCGGCCGGTGGCGGCCATGGAGTATCAGCCGGCGCCGACCTTCACGCCGCTGCCAGTCAACACATTTGAACTGACGGCGACGCCGGGGCCGACCACGACGCCGGTGTCTACCCAAGACCTAAGCGTAACCCCCGTCGCGCCGCTGGAAGGCGACAACGGGCTAAAGGTGGGCGGCATTCTCATTGGCATGGTCGTCATTGTGGTGGTGGCCCTGATTGGGCTGCGCGCTCGGCGCAGCTAAGGCCCGCCGGAAGAACGGAAGATTGCCTTGAATACAATACAGCGGACACTCTCTGCGGTTGTCTCCTTGGTGGCCGTCGGCGTGCTGGCGACTCTGGCCGCGGGCCGGCCGCTTCAGGCTCAAGAAGGCGGCTGGACGACGCCCGAACTGGTGTTTGAAGGCAGCGGGCGGGTTGACAACCCGGTGTTGGTGGCCGACGCCTATGGCCAAGTCCATGCGTTTTGGGTCTTTTTAGAAGAAGAGTTCGGCGCGTCCAGCGCCCGCGTCGTCTATTACAGCCGGCTCGACGTTCCGGAATGGCAGCCGCTCGACATCTACGTGATTAGCGGCAACGGCACCGGGCTAACCGGCGCCGCCGACGCCAACGGCCTGGCGCTCATGGTCAATGGCGGCGACTACGCGTACAGCGACCCTTCCCCGGCCCACACTGCCAAAGACTGGCATGGGCCGACCAATATCCAGCAGGCCTATCCCAACATGGACCTGGCCGCCGCGCCCGATGGGGCCATGTGGATGGCCTACGGCACCACCACGGGCGAGATCAACGTTCAGCGCCAAAACCCAACCTCCCTCCTGTGGGAAGCCGCCCTGCTGGTCGGTGACACCGCCAACACCAGCGCCGCCGCCGATTGGCTGCGGCTGGCCATCGGCCCCGACGGCACCCTGCACGTGGTGTGGAGCGAATTCCAACTGCCCAATGGCTGGCCGCCTCTGGGCATTTACTATGCCCAGTCGACCGATAACGGTCAAACTTGGACCGGCCGCCGCTGGCTGGGGGATGGCGGCTACAACCAACCCAATGTTGTCGCCGGCCCGAACGGGGCGGTTTACCTCACCTGGACGGGCATCGCGGGGGTCGCCGGCAAATATTTCCAAGAATCGCTCGATGGCGGCCAAACGTGGGGCGATGTCGAAGCCATCTTACCGGCCGGCACCGGCGGCGGCTCCGAAGGGCCGCCCAGCCTGGTGGTGGATGCGGCCGGTGCTCTGCATCTGATCTATTCGAACCAAGGCTGTGTCTGGTACGTCACCCGCCCGCTCGACCAGCTGTGGTCCACGCCTGAATGCATCTCCGCTGGGGCGGGTCCGGCCCAGGTGCTCGAGTCGCCCACCCTGGCCATTCGGCTGGGCAACGAACTGCACGTCATGTTCTGGAAAGAACTCCGCCAAGTCTGGCACACCAGCCTCACGCTCGACGTGCCGGCCATTGCCCCGCTTGAAATCCCGATTATCCCGACTGCCACACCGGTGCCGCCCACTGCGACCCGGGCCCCCACGCCGACCACGACCCCCCTGCCCGACTTTGGGCCCGCGCCGACCACCGCCATGGTGACGGGACCAGGCTTGTTCTCGATTGCTGCGGGGGCCGTGCCAGTGGTGCTGCTGGTGATCTTGGTCTTGCTCGGCCGCCGCCGCGGTCCGGCACGCCGATGAGCGCTTCCACGCCGGCCCTGGTCAACCGCGAAATCATCGTCGAGCCGCCGCATGGCTGGTCCTCACTGAATTTGCGGGAGTTGTGGGAGTTCCGCGACCTGCTGTATTTCCTGGTCTGGCGCGACCTCAAGGGCCGCTATCAGCAAATGGCCCTCGGGCCGTTGTGGATTCTTATCCAGCCGTTGATGAGCATGGTGTTGTATACCCTCCTCTTTGGGGTCATCGCCGGGCTGCCGTCAGACGGTAAACCATACGCCATCTTCGCTTACACCGCGCTTCTGCCCTGGGGGTTCTTCTCAGATGCCGTGGCCAGCGGGGCCAACTGCTTTGTGGAAAACCGGGCGATCATGGCCAAGATCTACTTCCCCCGGCTGCTGCTGCCCTTGGCGCGCATGATCTCGGGGCTGGTCGACCTGGGCATTTCGTTCCTTATTTTGATCGTGATGCTGATTGGCTATGGCATCCAGCCGAATGCCGGCGTGCTGCTGCTGCCGGCCCTGCTGGCGATTGCTGGGCTGGCCGGGCTGGCCGTCGGGCTCTGGTTTTCGGGCATCGTGGCGCGCTTCCGCGACTTTGGGCAGGTGGCGGGTTACCTGGTGCGAGCCTGGATGTATGCCACCCCGGTCGTGTATTCCATGGCGCAGGTGCCGGACCAGTGGCGCGCGCTTTATCAGCTTAACCCGCTGGTCGGCGTGGTCGAGGGCTTCCGCTGGGCGCTGCTCAACACCACCACCCCGCCCGATTGGGGCATTCTGGCGGCCGGCACCGTCGTCATCATCATTGTCTTCATCGGTGGGCTGTACTATTTCCGGCGCACGGAGCGGTCCATCGTTGACATCGCCTGAGTTCCCGGGCTTCATTTCTACTGGTAGGCTTCTGGACTTATGACTAACGAAATAATCAAGGTTGAGCAGTTGGGCAAGCGCTATCGCATCGGCCTGCGCGAAGCGCAGCCGCAGACCCTGCGCGAGACGCTGGGCGCGCTGGCCACCTCGCCGTTTGCCTATTTGCGCCAGATGGGCCGGCCGCCCACCGCCGCCGAAACGCTGTGGGCCATCCGCAATGTCAGCTTCACGGTGCGCCCCGGCGAGGCGTTGGGCATCGTCGGCCGCAATGGCAGCGGCAAGAGCACGCTGCTAAAAATCTTGTCGCGCATCACTGAGCCGACCGAAGGCCGGGCCGTGATTCGCGGCCGGGTGGGGTCGCTGTTAGAGGTGGGCACCGGCTTTCACCCCGAGCTCACCGGCCGCGAGAACGTGTTCTTGAACGGCACGATCTTGGGCATGGGCCGCCGAGAGATCGAGCGCAAGTTTGACGAGATCGTGGCGTTTTCGGAAGTCGAGCGCTTCATTGACACTCCGGTCAAGCGCTACAGCAGCGGCATGTACGTGCGGCTGGCCTTTTCGGTCGCCTCGCACCTGGAGCCTGAAATCCTGATCGTGGATGAGGTCTTGGCTGTCGGCGATGCCGCCTTCCGCAAGAAGTGCCAAGACAAAATGGCCAGCGTGGTTACCGCCGGGCGCACGGTGCTCTTTGTGAGCCACAACTTGAACGGCATGCAAACCCTGTGTCCCCGCGCCATCTGGCTGCACAACGGCGAGATGATCCAGGAGGGCCCCTCGGAAGATATCGTGCTCGCCTATCACAACTTCCTGCGCAAAGAGGCCCCCGACGCCGCCATCGCCAACAGTTGGGACGGTGACATCGCCATCCGCAAAGTCGTGCTGCGCGACGCGGCGGGTCTGCCGGTGCAGGCCCTGTCCCCCGGCCACCCCGTGACCGTTGAAATTCACTACGCAGCCCGCGAGCCGATTGTGCGTCCTTACATTTGGCTGGCGGTGGCCGGCCATACCGGCACCCTGTTCAGCGCCAACATGCTCCTCGACGGGGACCGGCCCGAGGTGCTGGAGGGGCAAGGCGTGCTGCGCTGCACCTTCCATGGTTTGCCACTGATGCCCCGTCAACATTACACGCTCGTTCTCGGCATCCTCGACCAAGATGGCTTCACCGCCGTGCTGCCCCGCACCGAAGTAGGCCAGTTCAGCACCATCGGCGACCCGGCTGAGCTGGGCTACCCGGGCGACGTGGCCGGGCGCGCCATTCGGCTAACGGCCTCGGTCGTCGTGCCGTATCAATGGGATTTTCCCGGCGTAGGTCCCGGCCCCACGCACGGCGCGTGGCTGCCTACGCCGGCCGGTCAAGCGCAGTAAGATGCCCAATCCGCTGACCACCGTCCTCACCCGCCTGCGGCCGCGACCGGAACAACCGGCGCGCGGCGGTCTTGACAACTATGCGGCTGAATTCGCCGCGAGTGCGCAAGCTTTTGCCGGCTTTATGCGGCGCATGCCCCGCCCGGGTCCAGTGACCGCTGGGCCGCCGGTGGGCGTGGCGGTCATTCCGTGGGTCAGCACACCCGTCCCGTGGTATTCCATTGCCCTGGCGCTGGCGCTGCGCGCGCGCGGCCGGGCGGTAGCGCTGATTTGGGATGACCTGCCCTACACCATGCAGCCTGAGACCTGGGCGGCTCAGCAGACCCACATTGGCCGCCTGGTGCGCCAATCCGGCTTGCCGGTCATCAGCCTCCGCGCCGCCGCGCCGGCCGCCCCCCAGCCCGCCGATCACACGGCAATGACCCAGTCTGCGAAACTTAACCGCACCTGGCTCACCCGCGCCGCTGACGTTGAGGACCAGCCGATCGACCTAAGTGCCGGCTTATTCGAGCCGATGGCCGCCACCCTTAACCATATCCGGGGGATGCTCACGGCCCAGCCGTTCGCCTATCTGGTGGTACCAGGCGGCATTTATGGGTCTAGCGCCTTGCTGCGGCATGCGGCGGCGCAACACGGTGTGCGCGTGGCCACCTATGATGCCAACCTGGGAGTGATGCAGGTTTCGGTCGACGGCCTTGCTGCCCAGCAGACCGACCTGCCCCGCGCCTACGCCGCCCTGCAGCAGTTGCCCGCCGCTGACCAGTTGGCGTTGGTTAGCCTGGCCAAGCAATCGTTGGCCCGCCGCCGCGCCGGCAGTGATCGCGCTCAATATCAAGTCGCGGCCGGCTCATCACTGCCTTTGACGGCCGACGTGGTGCTGCCGCTCAACGTGGAGCACGACGCCGGCGCCCTGGGCCTGCACCACATTTTCGAGAATACCGGCGCCTGGGTGCGCGCGGCTGTGGGCACCGTGCTGGCCGACTCACAGGCCACGATCATTGTGCGCCAGCATCCGGCCGAACGGCGGGCCAATGAGCGCAGCCGCTTCCCCGTCCGCGCACTGCTAGAAGAAACGTTCGGCCAACATCCCCGGCTGCGATTCGTCAGCGCCGAAGAGAACATCAATACCTACGATCTGATCCAGGCGGCTCGGCTGATCTTGCCGTTTGTCTCCACCATCGGCATCGAGGCCGCCGCCCTGGCCCGGCCGGTGCTCATGGGGGGAGCGAGCTGTTACGCGAACCTCGGCTTTACCTGGACCGCCGCCACGGCGGACGAATACCAGCAACTGCTGCGGCGCGGCCTGGCCGGCGACCTGGGCCTAAAACCCAACCAGACCCACAACGCCTGGCTGGCTTATTACCTGACGCCGATTTGCAACCGCGTGTGGACTGAGTTCACACCCCAGCCGCCTGATTTTTGGAAGTGGTGCCCCCAACCACCCGCGGCCCTATTCGCCCAACCGGCGGTCGCCGATCTGTTGACCGCCCTCGATCAAAACCAACCGCTATCGCTGGTCCGGCATGCGCGCCGCCTGGCCGCACCGGACACGTTTGTCAGCGGCATGTAGTCCGGGTTTCGGCCGTCTGGCTCACCCGCTCTCTATGGAGCTCTGTTAATTCTTTATGGCTATTCCATTTATTAAGAACACCCTGCGGCGTGTCTTCGGCGCCCATCCCACCATTGTCCTGCTCAACGATTGCCGCGATCAGGCCAACTATGGCGCCCTGGCCCTGGTCGAGGGGCTCGAGGGGCTCATCAAGGCCGCGGTGCCCGGCGCGCGTCTGGTCACGATCCCCTCGCACTGGGTCATTGACGCCTCGTTTGGCTTCAAAGCCTTTTGGAACGACGGGGCCAATTTGCGCCAGCCCGAGGCCGTCTGGCCCGAAGTGGCCGATCAATTTGAAATCATCGCCGAGGAATGGCAGGCGGGGCGCGGCGGCCCGGGCGTAGCCGAATACCTGGCTCGCTTCCAAGGCGCCGATTTGGTGATACTAAACGGGGAAGGCAGCCTCTACCGCACCAACCTCAGCGCCATCCGCGAGCTGTTCTTGGCCTGGTATGCCAAGACCCGCCTCGGCCTGCCAACGATCTTCATCAATGGGCTGGTACACCTGACCCAGGTGACGCCGACCCTACCGGCGATGGTCGACAAGACTTTTAGCGCGCTCGATGCCGTCGCGGTGCGTGAGCCGTTTTCGCTGCGCAACCTGAACGAATACTTGCCCCACATTCCGGCGCGCGTCATTCCCGACTCGGCCTACTACCTCACCCCCGACCTGCAGGCCGCAACACCCGCCATCACCCAACTCAAGCGCGACCTGGCCGGCGCCGACTACTTTTGCTACGACCCCGGCGCCATGCCCACCGACCACCGCTTTGGCTTGCGGTCAAGCCTGCAACAACTCATCAAGCAATTGCAGACCGTGGTGCCCAACGGCGTCTTGGTGGCCAGTTCGCCGTTTGAGACCAACCTGGAAGCCATTGCGGCCGAAACCGGCTGCCGCTACCTGCCCCATCAGACCAGCTACCGCCACCTGATGGCCGTTCTGGCGGGCGCCAGTTTCCAGGTCACCGGGCGCTATCACAACCCCATCTTGGGCGCCATCGTCGGGTGCCCCTCAGTCTCCATTGCCACCACCTCGCATAAGAACCACGGCGGCTGCGAAATTCTGGACGGCCTGATCGGCGCGCCGTATGACGGCACCGACCTCCGGCGCCAAACGCCTGCAATCGTGACCCGCGCGGCCGGCTATCATGCCCAGCAGGCCACTCTGCGCCCGGCGCTGCAAGCCAAAGCAGCCAGCCTGCGCGAGCAGAGCACCCAACTGGGCGCGCTAGTGCAGACGGCCCTGGGCCAACCTGAGACGGCGAATTAATGCCTGACTCGGCCGACGCTGACCACCGCCTGAAAGACCAGTTGCGGGCCATCATCCTCTTGGTGTTGGATTTTGATGGAGTGATGACCGACAACCGCGTGCTAGTCGACGAGACCGGACGCGAAGCGGTCTGGTGTCACCGGGGTGACGGCTGGGGCATTGCTCGCTTGCGCGACGCCGGGCTCACCGTGGTGGTCATCTCCACTGAAACCAATCCAGTCGTAACAGCGCGCTGCCGCAAGCTCGGCATTCGCAGCATCCAGGGTCAGGCTGACAAGCGCGCGGCATTGGCGGCGGTGGCGGCTGAATTGGGGGTTGGCCCGGCGCAGGTGGCTTACCTCGGCAATGACGTCAACGACCTCACCTGCCTGGCCTGGGCCGGCCTGCCGCTGGCGGTGGCCGACGCCGAAGCGCCCGTGCTGGCCGTCGTGCGCCGCGTGACCAAGCGCCGCGGTGGTTACGGCGCCGTCCGCGAAGTCGCCGACTGGCTGCTGGCCGCCCGCGCCGCCTCTGCCCCGCTTACATCCGCTTCTGAACCTGCTTAAGGACAATGTCGTGGAAAATCACGCTCCCCAACCCATCCGCCTTGGAAATCGCCTGGTTGGCCCGGGCCAACTCGTGTATGTGGTGGCCGAGATCGGCATCAATCACAATGGCAGCCTGGACGTCGCCAAGCAGCTCATCGAGGCCGCCGTCGGCGCCGGTTGTGATGCCGTCAAGTTTCAAAAGCGCACCATCGATGTGGTCTATTCGGCCGAAGAACTGGCGCGCCCGCGCGACAACCCCTTCGGCACGACGAATGGCGACCTCAAGCGCGGCCTAGAGCTTGGCCCCGACCAATATGCCGAGATCGACCGCTTCTGCCGCGAGCGCGGCATTACCTGGTTCGCGTCCTGTTGGGACGAAGCCTCGGTCGATGTGATCGAGGCTTTCGCGCCGCCGTGCTACAAAATCGCTTCGGCCAGCCTGACGGACAACAGCTTGCTGCGGCATCACCGCCGCACCGGCCGACCCATCATCGCCTCCACCGGCATGAGCACGCTCGACCAGGTTGATCGCGCCGTGGACGTGTTGGGGCCGGAGGACTTGATCCTGCTGCACACCACCAGCACCTATCCTTCACAGCTGCACGAGCTCAACCTCAGCGTTATCCCAGCGCTTCAGGCGCGCTATCACCTGCCAGTGGGTTACTCCGGCCACGAAGTCGGCCTCTACACCACGCTGGCCGCCGCCGTGTTGGGCGCGTGCATGCTCGAACGCCACATCACGCTCGACCGCGCCATGTGGGGCAGCGACCAGGCGGCTTCGGTCGAGCCGCAGGGCTTCGCGCGGTTGGTTAAGGACATTCGCGCGGTCGAAGCCGCCATGGGCGATGGCGTCAAGCGCGTCTTCGACAGTGAAATCCCGATCATGCAAAAGCTGCGGCGGGTCGGTTAACGATGCCGCTAGCTCTCCCGGTCGGCATAATGCTGGGCCGGCTGTCGGCCCCCCGCGCCCAATTGCAGTCGTTCCCGTGGGAGACCTGGCCGGCCGAATTTGACCAGGCCCAGGCGCTAGGCTATGACGCTCTGGAGTGGCTGTTCGATGCCGACGACTACCCCCGCAACCCGCTCTGGACCGCGCCCGGCTTGGAGCAAATCCAGGCTGGCATCCGCCGCACGGGTGTCGCCGTCCTATCCATCTGCGTCAACTATTGCTTCTGGCACCCGTTTTACCGGGTCACGGCCGATGAACGCCGGCGGAGTGAAGCCGTGCTCCTCGCCGTGATCGAGCAAGCGGCGGCACTGGGTGCGCCCACGGTGCTCGTGCCAGTGCTGGAACGCGCTGGCCTACACACGCCGGACGAGCACACGCAGTTGGCCGAGAGCCTAGCAGCTCCGCTGGACCGGGCACAAGCCCTGGGGCTGGCCGTGGCGCTCGAAACCGACCTGCCCGCCTCGGCCGCGCTAGCCGTGTGCCAGGCCATCGATCACCCGGCGCTCGGCCTGTACTACGATTCGGGCAACGCTGCCGCCTTGGGCTATGATCCGGCCGCCGAAGTGCGCCAAGTCGCGGCTTACTTGCGCGGCGTGCATATAAAGGATCGGCCCGTAGGCGGCCCCAATGTGCCGCTCGGCCTGGGCGCGGTAGACTTTACCGCCTTCTTTGCGGCCTTGGCCGCCACCGCCTACCAGGGTCCGCTTGTGCTCGAAACGGCACCTGGCGACAATTACGCCGAGGCCGCCGAACGCCACCTCGCCTTCGTGCGCCGGCACCTCGCCGCCGCGCCCGATCCCAGGGTGACCGCATGACTCTCAAAATCTTGGTAGCCGGCTTGGGGGCGATTGGCCAGCGGCATCTGCGCAACTTGCGCACCATCCTCGGCGACACGGTCCAGTTGAGCGCCTTTCGCAGGCGCGGGCTCAACCAGGTCCTTTCCGACACACTCCAGATCGAAGCCGGCGTCACCCCCGCAGAAAAGTATGGCCTGACAATCTTTACTGATCTGTCAGCGGCCCTGGCCGACCGGCCCGACGCCGTTTTCATTTGCACGCCCTCAAGCCACCACCTGCCCTTGGCGCTGGTAGCGGCCGAGGCGGGGTGCCATTTGTTTATCGAGAAGCCCCTGGCCGACACCTACGCCGGCGCCGAGCAGTTGGCCGACCTGGTCGACCAGCGCGGCCTCACCGCGGTCGTGGGCTATCAGATGCGATTCCACCCGTGCCTGCTGGCGGCGCAAGCCCTCTTGGCCCAGGGCGGCATTGGGCAGCCGGTGGCGGTGCGCGCCGAAGTAGGCGAATATCTGCCGGCTTGGCACACCTACGAGAATTATCGCCAGACCTATGGGGCGCGGCGCGACCTGGGCGGCGGGGCGGTGCTGTCGCAGATCCATGAGATCGATTACCTGCTTTGGCTCTTCGGCCCGGCCCGGCGTGTCTTTTCCCTGGGCGGCCACCTGAGCAACTTGGAAATCGATGTCGAAGACGTGGCTAGCACCCTCTTGGAATGCACCGCCGCCGGGCGGGTGCTGCCCATCCACTTGCAGCAAGATTATCTACAGCGCCCGCCCAGCCGCACCCTGCAAGTCGTCGGCGACGAGGGCAAGCTGCTGATTGACTTTCGCGCCGTGAAACTCACCGTCTTCGACCCCACCGGGCAGGTCGCCCAGCAGCAGACCTTCGCCGATTTTCAGCGCAACGATCTCTTTCTGAACGAGCTGCGGAGTTTCTTAGCCCAGCTCCAAGGCCAGCCCACGGGCCTGGTCACCGTGCGCGCCGACCTCGCCACCTTGCGGACGGCGCTCGCCATGCGTGCTTCTATCGAAACTCGCCAAGCAGTGGACCTGCGGTAGCGCTCTTTGCTGGTCTTGGGGGCCGGCTGATCACCGCGCTGGTGTATGATAGGCAGCGACGCACGCTCGGCCTGGATAGCTACCCGCCGCTCATCCAAGATAGCCACCTCCCAGGCTTATCGGGTGCTGCCTACAGACCAACTTTTCTGTAACTCACTCCTGCCGAGGCCCTTTGCCCCATGTCTGTTGAAATCCTGGCCCTAATCCCGGCGCGCGGCGGCTCCAAGAGCATCCCCCGCAAGAATTTGCGCCTGCTGGCCGGCCGGCCGATGATCACCCACTCCATTGATCACGCCCGCGCCTCGCGCCACATCACCCGCGTCATCGTCTCGACCGACGACGATGAAATCGCAGCGGTCAGCCGGGCGGCCGGGGCCGAAGTGCCCTTCCAGCGGCCGGCCGAATATGCCCAAGACCAGTCGCTCGATTTCGAAGTATTTCACCATGCGCTGCGCTGGCTGCAAGCGCACGAGAACTATCAGCCGGAACTGGTCGTGCATCTGCGCCCCACCGGTCCGGTGCGGCAGATCGCCACGCTCGATCAGGCGATTGAACTCATGCTCGCCCACCCCGAAGCCGATGCGCTGCGTTCCGTGAGCCTGCCGGCACAGACGCCGTATAAGATGTGGACGATCGAGGACAACCGCCTGCGGCCCGTGCTCACGCTCCCCGGTGTGGACGAGCCCTACTGCCAGCCGCGCCAGCAGCTGCCGGTCGTCTATTGGCAAAACGGCTATGTCGACATCATCCGGCCGCGCGCCATCCTCGACCAGGGCCGTATGGCCGGCGAGGTTATTCTGCCCTTCATAATTGAGGAAGTCATTTACGAAGTGGACTACGAAGAAGAGTTGCCCGTAATCGAAGACATGCTGCGGCGGCTGGCGCGGGGCGAGTCGCTGCCGCGCCACGCCCCCGGCCAGCGCCACGCGGTCTAAACCCTATGGATGAAACCCTCATTAACCGCTTCGATCTCAAAGGCCGCGTGGCTGTCATCACTGGCGGCGCGGGCCTATTGGGCACCCAGCACGCCGAGGCCATTGCCCGCGGCGGCGGGGTGCCGGTGCTGGTCGATATTGCCGCCGAGGCGGCCCAGCGCCAGGCCGTCCGCCTGGCCCAGCTCACCGGCCGGCCGGTGCACGCCTGTGCCGGTGACATTACCCACCCAGCGGCGGTCGCTGTGCTGGCGGAAACCATTGAACGCACCGTCGGCCCGGTCGACATCCTGATCAACAACGCCGCCAACAACCCCAAAGCCGAGGCCCAGTCTGTGCCACAGTGGTCGCGCCTGGAGAATTTCTCGCTGGCCCAGTGGACGGCCGATTTGTCCGTCGGGCTGACCGGCGCGTTTTTGTGCAGTCAGGTCTTCGGCAGCACCATGGCCGCGCGCGGTCACGGTGTCATACTCAACGTGGCTTCTGACTTGGCCGTTATCGCGCCCGATCAGCGGCTCTATCGCCAGCCTGGCCTGCCCGACGATCAGCAGCCGGTTAAGCCCGTCACCTACTCGGTGGTGAAGAGCGGTCTGGTGGGGCTCACCCGCTATCTGGCCACCTATTGGGCCGACCGGGGCGTGCGGGTCAACGCCATCTCGCCCGGCGGGGTCTACAACGGCCAGCCCGAAGATTTCGTCGCCCGGCTGCAGAACCTGATCCCGCTCGGCCGTATGGCGCACATCGATGAATATCAAGGCGCGGTGCTTTTTCTTTGCTCCGATGCCTCGGCCTATATGACCGGCGCCAATCTGGTGATCGATGGGGGCCGGACCACGTGGTAAGCCGGCGGATGTGGCAGCGCCAGGCACTAAAGCGCTGACACACCGGGCCATCAGCTCGGCGAACGGCCGGCAGTAACGAACGCCCCATTGGGATCGAGGAAAATAGCTGCCATGGCTTCAACGCCATCGGGCTAAATGGCGTGCGCCTCGGCCCTCGCCGTGTAGGGGCCGCCCGAATGCATCGCGGCGGGTAATCCGGCCCGCGTGATTAAGGATCTGACCTTCGTTGACCAACTTGTGGAGTATTTCAGCGCGCCGCTTGGCCGCCGGGGTGAGCGCGTGAGCCCGGCCCGCCGCGTTTTGGTGACGGGCGGCGCCGGCTTCATCGGCTCACATCTGGTGGAGGCGCTGGTCGCGCAAGGCGATCAGGTGACGGTGATCGATAACCTCGCGACTGGCGCGTTGGGCAACCTGGCCCGCGTGGGCGGTGCCATCGATTTCCGCGAGGCTCATCTAGGCCAACTGCTGCGCGCCGGCGACCTCGACGTGGCGGCTTACGACGTGCTCTTTCATCTGGCGGCCAACCCCTATATTCCGCCCAGTGTGGAACGACCGGCGTACGACTACGAAGCCAATCTGAACACGACCTTCCTGCTGTTGGAAGCGCTGCGCCAGGCGCGCCGCGCGCCCATGCTGGTCAACACCTCCTCGGCTGCGGTGTATGGCAACCCGGCCACCTTGCCCATCCGCGAAACCGACCCCACCGTGCCGATCTCGCCCTATGGGGTCAGCAAACTGGGCGCCGAACGCTACGTGGCCGTTTTTAGCCAGCTCTACAATCTGCGCTGCGCGTCGCTGCGTTTGTTCTCGGTCTATGGTCCCCGCCAGCGCAAGCAAGTGGTCTTCGATTTGCTGAGCCGGCTGCGGGCCGATCCCACCACCCTGCAAGTGTTAGGCGACGGCTCGCAAGCCCGCGACTTTTGTTACGTAGGCGATGTGGTGCAGGCCATGCTGCTCATGCCCACGCACGCCCCAGCCCAGGGCGAAGCCTACAATGTGGCGCAGGGCCAGGCCCACACCATCGCCGACCTGGTGCACGCCCTGGCGGCGGTTTGCGGCCTGACCCCCACCGTGCAGTGGACCGGCTCAATTCGGCCTGGCGACGCCGAGCGTTGGGAAGTGGATATCAGCCGCCTGGCCGCTCTGGGCTATGTGCCGCAGACCGCGCTGCCAGCAGGGCTGGCCGCCATCCGCGATTGGTTCGACCGCCTGCCAGTGCAGGTCTGACCCGGCCGCTCACCCGCCCATCACCGTTGATCAGCTTCAACTCGCGCTTGCGCGCCGACGATCTGCCCGCCACCCTCAGGTGAGCCGTCGACTGGCTCTATGGGCACAGCCCTCGAAAGTCGGCCAACCTCTTAGAGGCTGTTTTGGAAATCAGCCCTGATGGTTTTTGATAGTCGTTGGCAGAGCGATTCAAGGCGATAACCCTCGGTGTACGCGACTGTGTCTTATTCTCGCGGCCGGCTGCCAAGGTCGACCATTCGGCGGACTCCTCCCTGGGCAGCTTTAGGCCGTGACGGGGCGAGCCAAGCGCCTGACCATCAAGCGCGTCATGGCCGCATAGACCCAGGCTTCACTGGTGCTGGTCAAGCGCTCGTAGTCCTTGCTCAAGCGGCGCGACCGGTTCAACCAACCCAGCGTGCGTTCCACGATCCAGCGTTTGGGCAGGACCACAAACCCACTGACCGCATCCGAGCGCTTGACGATCGTCAGCACGCAATGACAAAACTGTTTGACCCACTCGCCCAACTTCGGACCCGCGTAACCGCCAGCCGCCCAGACCAGCTTCAAACGCGGAAAGCGCTGCCGGACTTTCGCCAACACCCCTTGTCCCCCCTCCCGGTCTTGCACGCCGGCCGAATGCACGACCACCGTCAGCACCAGGCCCAAGGTATCCACCAGCAAGTGCCGTTTGCGGCCCTTGACCTTCTTCCCTGCGTCATAGCCGCGCTCGCCCCCTTCTTCGGTCGTCTTGACCGATTGACTATCCAACACGGCCGCGCTCGGCTCAGCGTCTTTACCCACCTGCTCGCGCCCGCGCCCGCGCAGGGTGTCATTGATCCGACCCCAGGTGCCGGCGTTCTTCCATTGATTGAAGTAGCCAAAGACGGTGTCGGCCGGTGGGAAGTCGTGCGGCAGATAGTCCCACTGACAGCCGGTGTGCAAGACGTAGTAAATGGCGTTCAGGATTTCTCGCAAGTCCACCTTCCGCCTGCGCCCGCGGCGTTTGGGCGGCGGCAGCAGGGCTTTGAGGATTTCCCATTCTGCGTCAGTCAGGTCGGTGAGGTAGGACTTGCGTTTGAAGAACATCCCCGAATATTACACCCAGTGGCCCGCACGGGCCCGATTCAACAAACAGCCTCTCAGCTAGACTTTGTCCATTCGTCAGAGATGAAAGAGCAGGGTAAGCTACGGCAACTCTCGACCAAGAGGATTGCCCATGCCGACCCTGCCCAGCGACTATCTTAGCCTGATTCATCTCTTTGCGCCGCACTTTTCCAACTGCATTTGGCAACACGCCCAGGTCTTGCTGATTGGCGCGATCTTGGTGCCCGGCCGTCGCACGGTCACGGCGGTGTTGCGGACACTTGCACCTGCGGCAAGTGTAGGTGTCATGGGGCTGAGCGAAGAGCGTCAGTTTCAGACTTATCACCGAGTGCTCAACCGCGCGGTCTGGTCGAGTTGGGCCCTGAGCCGCACCTTGCTGAAGTTGCTGGTGCAGACCTTCGTGCCGACTGGGCCGATCATCTGTGGTCTGGACGATACGATTGAGCGGCGACGGGGTGCCAAGATCAAGGCCAAGGGCATTTATCGAGACCCGGTGCGCTCGAGCCATGGGCACTTCGTTAAAGCCAGTGGGCTGCGGTGGTTGAGCTTGATGTTGTTGGTGCCGATCCCCTGGGCCAAGCGCACGTGGGCCTTGCCGTTCCTGACTTGCCTGGCGCCCTCGGAGCGCTTCTATGAACAGAAGGCGCGAGCGCACAAGAAGCTGACCGACTGGGGGCGCCAAATGGTGCTGCAGTTGCGGCGCTGGCTGCCCGACCGGCAACTGGTCGTTGTCGCCGACAGCAGTTTTGCCGCGATTGTGTGGCTGTTTCAGTTGTCGCAACTGCCTGGGCAAATCCGCTTGATCGTTCGGTTTCGGCTCGCGAAGCGTGCGGCGTTGTATGCACCTGCGCCCAAGCGGCGCCCAGGTCAGCGGGGCCGGCCGCGGGTGAAAGGCCAGCGTCTGCCCATCTTGGAGCAGGTCGCTCAGAATGCGAAAACGAAGTGGAAGCGGGTCACGATCCCTGACTGGTATGGTGAGGGGCGGCGGATGGTGGAGATTGTCTCGGACACCGCCGTCAGGTATCACAGCGGTCAGCCGCCCCTGCCGATTCGTTGGCGCAATTTCCAGCGTGATCCGTGATCCCAAAGGTAAGTTCAAGACCCCGGCCCTGCTCTCGACCGATCTGAGCGTGAAGCCGGTGCAGACACCTGCACTTGCCGCAGGTGCAAGTGTGATCAAGTGGTTCGTTTTGCGCTGGCGGCTGGAAGTGACTTTCCATGAAGTGCGGGAGCATCTGGGCGTAGAGACCCAACGCCAGTGGTCGGACCTGGCCATCTTGCGGACCACGCCGGCCTTGTTGGCGCTGTTCTCGCTGGTGACACTCATCGCGCATCAGCACGCCAAGCGGCGCAAGCTGCCGATTCGCCAGGCGGCCTGATATCACAAGTCTCAGCCGACTTTCAGCGATGCGCTGGCGCTGGTGTGCCGTCAAATTTGGCAGCACGAGTGTTTTCAGATAGCCGGTTCGCTGGCGGATAGCTTAAAACTCCCACCCAAGATTCAAGATCGGCTACTTTCAGCCTTGTGTTACACGCCCTGACGGCGTGGCTTGGACAAAGTCTAGCTCAGAGGCTGTTTGTTAGCGGGATACTCGCCGGCGTTTATTCAGCCATTTCCCGAAGATTCTGGGCCTTTCCGCTTCGGACAGGTGTGTTACCGTGTTTGCGCGAAATCTTCGGGGA
>JAYUUW010000200.1:0-4543 GCA_043754665.1 Anaerolineales bacterium
GCGCTGGTGAACAAGCCGCTGGCCGAGTTGATCCGGGGCATGCTCACCGCTGGGCGCAGCGGCAGCACGTTGATTGTGTACGGCGCGTTCTTGGTGCTGGCCATCCTGTTCATGCCGCGCGGCATTACGGGGCTGATCCATAGCCTGTATCTCAAGCTGCGCCGCCGCTTCCTAGAGCCGGATGTACGGGAGTGAGGTGAGCTGTGGCGCTGCTTGAAGTCAAGGGGATAACCAAACGCTTTGGCGGCCTGGTGGCCGTGCGCGACCTCAGCCTGGTGGTCGAGCCGGGCGAGATTATGGGCTTGATCGGGCCGAATGGCGCGGGCAAGACCACTGCCTTCAACCTGATCGCTGGCTTCTACAAGCCCGACGCCGGGCAGGTGCTGTTCGGCGGGCGCGATCTGACCAAGCTGCGGCCCGACCAAATCTGCAAGCTGGGCCTCACGCGCACCTTTCAAGTGGTCCGGCCGTTTGCCGGCATCACCGTGCGCGAGAACGTGATGATCGGCGCCTACGCTCGCACGAACAGCGCGGCCGAGGCCGGCGATCGGGCCGACCAGGCGCTTGATGCGCTGGGCATGCGCCCCCAAGCCGACCAACTGGCCAGCGGGCTGCCGATTGCGGTGCGCAAGCGGCTGGAAATTGCGCGCGCCCTGGCCACCGAGCCGCGCGTGCTGCTGCTCGACGAGGCCATGGCTGGCCTGCGGCCGTCGGAGACCGACGAAGTCATCGGCATGGTGCGGCGCCTGAGCGAGCGCGGCATTGCCATCCTGCTGGTCGAGCATGTAATGAAAGTGGTCATGTCCCTGGCCGACCGCATTCTGGTGCTGCACCATGGCGAGCAAATCGCCGTGGGCGAGCCGGCCGAGATCGTGAAAAACAGGCAGGTGATCGATGCCTACCTGGGAGAGGTCACGGCCGATGCTGAAAGTTGACGCAGTGGATGTGTTCTACGGCGACGTGCAAGTGCTCAAGGCCATCACCCTGGAGGTGCAGCCGGGCGAGTTGGTAGCCGTGATCGGCAGCAACGGCGCCGGCAAGACCACGCTCATTAAGGCCATTTCGGGCCTGCTGCGCCCGCGCCACGGCACGATTGCGTTCCAGGGCAAGCGCTTGAGCGGGCTAGATGCCAACCGGGTAGTGGGGCAAGGCGTGGTGCAGGTGCCGGAAGGCCGCATGCTCTTTCCTGAAATGAGCGTGCGCGAGAACCTGGAAATGGGCGGCTTCACACTCAAATCGGCCGCTGCGCTGCACCGCAAGCTCGACGAGGTCCACGCCCTGCTGCCGCTGCTGAAGGAACGCGCCGGGCAGTTGGCGGGCACGCTCTCGGGCGGCGAGCAGCAAATGCTGGCCATTGGGCGGGCGCTGATGTCCTCGCCGCGCCTGATCATGTTCGACGAGCCTTCGCTAGGTCTGGCGCCCAAGCTGGTGCGCACTGTCTTCGAGATCGTGGTCAACATCAACAAGCAAATGGAGGTGGCCGTGCTGTTGGTCGAGCAGAATGTGCAGCTTTGCTGCCGCATTTCCGATCGCGCCTATGTGCTGGAAAACGGCGCGGTGGTGCTCCAAGGGCCAGGCGCCGACATGCTCAGCAATGAGCACGTCCGGCGGGCCTATTTGGGCCTGTAGCGTCCGAAATCCTTGTCATTTCCTTATGCCCCCTTTATTCGATCCTGATCGGCTTTGAGCTAAAAATTAGATGTACAGGAGAACGCACGCATGTCCGTCAATGGCACTGCCCCTATTCGCACCATTCAGTCTCTGGCCAAGGCCGTCAATTTTGAAGGCCGCAGCCTGCTGTCGATCAACGACCTGAGCAACGACCAGATTTACGGTCTGTTTGAGTTGGCTAAGACCCTGGAGCCGTGGAACCGCTCCGCGCTGCCCCTGGCGGCCGGCAGCGTGATGTCGACCCTGTTCTTCCAGCCCAGCACCCGCACGCGCATGAGCTTTGAAACAGCCATGCACCGGCTGGGCGGCGCCGTCATCAGCGAGGCCAACCCCCTGGTCACCTCCTCGGCCGCCAAGGAAGAGAGCCTGGCCGACATGCTCAAGGTCGTGTCAAAGTATGCCAACATCATCGTGCTGCGGCACTTCAACGACACCGACGCCCGCGCAGCCGTGCGGTTTTCTGAATGCCCCGTCATCAACGGCGGCCTGGGCCACTGGGAGCATCCTACCCAGGCCCTGCTCGACCTGTACACCCTCTGGCGCATGTATGGCCGGGTAGAAGGCCTAAACGTGTGCGTGGCCAGCCCCGACCTGGTGGAAGCCCGCACTGGTCACTCCATGGCCTACGGCTTGGCTCGGTTGGGCGCGAACGTCACCCTGGCCAGCACCCGCGACCACCGCACGCCGCCCGAAGTGCTGGAGCGCATCACCAGCATGGGTGCGCACGTCACCGAGGCTTTCGATCACACCCAGGATAGCTTCAATGAGCTCATCCGCGACATGCACCTGGTGTATTTGCCCGGTTGCAGCGCCCCCAAGGGGCCGGAAGCCGAGAAATTTAAGGTGTTGATGGATCAATACTATGTTCGCAGCGAAACGCTGGAGCAGGTGCGCCAGGGGCAGGGCCGCAACATCTACGTGACGCACACGCTGCCGCGCCGCGCCGGCGAGATGGACCTGCGCATCGATTGCTCGCCCAGCCAATTGTACTTCGAGGCCATCGGCTTCAGCGTCTCCCTGCGCATGGCGTTGGTGACCAGCATTCTCGGGGTTTAGTAAGGTGGGGCCTTGGCCCCGGTGAGGCTTCTATGCGTTTGGTCATTGCAATTGACGGCGACTTACTGGTTCCTCCCGACGCCATGCGCGGTATGCCGGGCCAGCGCGAGGAAATCGCCCGCGTCGTCGCGGGCTTGGGGCAACTGCTGCGCCAGGGGCACACGGCCGCCATCGTTCACGGCAATGCGCCGCAGATCGGTTATGTGCTGCTGCGCTCGGAAGCCGCCAGCCATGTCATGCACCCCCTGCCGCTTGACATCTGCGGCTCGGATACGCAGGGCGCGACCGGCTATCTGCTGCAGCAGGCCATTCAGAATTGGTTCACCGAACACGCGTTGGAAACCGAGGTCGCCAGCGTGATCACGCAGGTGGTGGTCGATGTGGCCGAGGCGGCCAACGCGCCCTTGCGCGGCATTGGGCCCTTCTACGACCCAGAACGAGCCCGCGCCTACGCCACCGCGCGCAACTGGCGCTTTGTGCTGCTGCCCGGCCAAGGCCATCGGCGGGCAGTGCCGGCGCTTAAGCCCAAAGCGGTGGTCGAAGTTAAAACCATCCGCTGGCTGCTGGAGCAGGGGGCCGTGGTGGTGTGCGCCGGCGGCGGCGGCATCCCCGTGCGGCAGCTTCCTAGCGGCGCGCGGCAGGGCGTGGAGGCGGTGGTCGATAAGACCTTTACCGCCGCGCTGCTGGCGACCGAGTTGGAGGCCGAGACCCTGATCTTTGTGTCGCAGCGCGATCGGCTGGCGCCGCTGCTCAACTGGTGCCAATCCTCCGGCCATCCCTATCAGCCCGTGCACGCCGTCGCCGAGTTTAGCGGGGCGGCCGAAGCGCTGGGCGACGACTTGTATACCAAGGTACTCGCCGGCCAACAGTTTCTGGAGCACGGCGGCGCGCGGGTGGTGTTCTGCCCGCCCGATGCCGTCAGCCTGCTGCCTTCTGAAACCGACGGCTTTGTCATTGCGCGGACGCCGGCCGGCGCGCCCGCCTGACGCTCAAGCATAAGAGAGGCCCGCATGCAATCCAAAGGTGTGGCGGTCATCGCCATTGGGGGCAATTCCCTCGTTCACAAAGGCAAAGAATCCATTGCCGATCAACTCGTGGCTGTCGCCGAAACCTGCCGGCACATTGCCGACATGATCGAGCAAGGCTGGACCGTCGCCGTCGGCCATGGCAACGGCCCGCAAGTGGGCTTTGTGCTGCGTCGGTCGGAAGTGGCGCACAAGGTCGAAGGCCTGCACGAAATTCCGCTGGACGTGTGCGGGGCCGACACGCAGGGCGCCACCGGCTACATGCTGCAGCAGGGGCTGTACAACGAATTCCTCAAGCGCGGCCTGCACAAGCATATCGCCACCATCGTCACCCAAACCGAGGTCGATTGCGAAGACCCGGCCTTCAGGAACCCCACCAAACCCATCGGCTCGTTCATGGAAGCGGATGAAGCCCAGGCCCGCAAAGCCAAGGACGGCTGGACCGTGGTGGAAGACGCCGGCCGCGGCTGGCGGCGCGTGGTGCCTTCGCCCCTGCCCAAGCGCATAGTCGAGGAGCCGGCCATCAAGGCCCTCATCGACGCCGGTATCTGCGTCATCTCGACCGGCGGCGGCGGCATCCCCGTCGTGGCCGACGAGCAGGGCGCGCTGCACGGCATCGCCGCCGTCATCGACAAAGACTTTGGCTCGTCGCTGCTAGGCACCGGCATCGGCGCGGACATGTTCGTCATCAGCACCGCGGTCGAAAAGGTGGCGCTGAACTTCGGCAAGCCCGATCAGCAGTGGCTCGACACAATTACCGTGGCCGAAGCCAAAGCCTACCTGGCGGCCGG
>JAYUUW010000201.1:0-1617 GCA_043754665.1 Anaerolineales bacterium
GACTACTTCATGCTCACCAAGCCCATCATCATGGTGCTGCTGCTGGTGACCACCGCCGCCGCCATGGTGGTGGCCGGGCATGGCTGGCCGCCCGCCGACCTGTTCTGGTGGACCATGCTCGGCGGGGCGCTCGCCGCCGGGGGAGCCAGCACGCTCAACCAGGTCATCGACCGCGACCTCGACCAGCACATGAGCCGCACCAACCGCCGCCCCGTTGCCGCCGGCCGCGTCGACCCCGCCGCCGCGCTGGCCTTTGGCCTGGTGTTGAGCATTGCGTCGTTCTATGTGCTGGCGGTGTTTGTCACCCCGCTGGCGGCCATCATGGCGGTGTTTGGCAACGTCTACTATGTGCTTGGCTACTCGGTGCTGCTCAAGAAGAACACGGTGCAGAACATCGTCATCGGCGGGGGCGCGGGGGCCGTGCCGCCGCTGGTGGGCTGGGCCGCCGCTACCGGCCGCCTGAACTTCGACGCCCTCTTTCTGTTTGCCCTGATCTTCTTCTGGACCCCGCCGCACTTCTGGGCGCTGGCCTTGCTCAAGAAGAACGACTACGCCCGCGCCAGCGTGCCCATGCTGCCCGTCATCTGGGGCGACGAAGAGACCCGCCGCCACATCCTGCTCTACACTTTACTGGTGGTGGCGCTGTCGCTCTTACTCACCCCGGCGGGCGTGGCCGGCATGTTCTACTTGCTGTCGGCGGCGCTGCTGGGGGCCGGCTTCTTGGTCTTCGCCGTGTGGCTCCTGCGCAATCGCGGCAACAAGATCGCCTGGCGGCTGTACAAGTATTCGAGCCTCTACCTGGCGCTGATCTTTGCCGCGCTGGTGATCGACCGCTTTATCACGGGTAGTTGAGGACGTTTGGCATGAAGAAACAACAAGCTGTTCGCAATTTGCTCACCGCGCTGATCTTGTGCGTCGTGGTCGTGGTCATGGGCTTCGTGGCGGTCTACTCCATCCAGTTCGTCATGGCGCTGCCGCGCTAGAGGACCACTCATGGCTACTTTGACTCCCACGCCGCCCGCCCCCGCCAAGCCCGCTGCCCCGCGCCCGCTGCGCCGCGCCTTGCCGCCCGATGACCTTGACCTCGGCGGCGGCCAGCCAACCGGCCCGCGCGACTCGGGCGCGCCCTTCACGCCGCCCGACCAGCGCCGCAGCGTCTGGCCGTTCCTGACAGACCTGGGCCTGGTCATGGCGCTTTTTGGCCTCATCATTGCCGGCCGCCCGCTCATGGCCATCGGCGGGGTCGTATTCGTGGTGGCCCTCATCGGCTGGTTCCGCGAGGCGCGGGCCGAATTTCGCAGCCTGCCCGACTAGCGCCGCTGTCGTGAGGTAAGTCGTGCATCGGGCAGCCTCGCGCCTTCTCGCTGCCTTGCTCGCCCTGGCCGTGGCCGGGGGGTGGGTAAGCGTGGTCTGGGCGCACCCCACCGTGGTGCGCAGCGACCCCGCCGCCAACACCTCCCTCGCCACGCCGCCTAAGCAGGTCGTGGTCTGGTTCGACGAAGACATCGAGCCCGCCTACGCCCACCTGTCGGTCTACAACGGGCAGGGCGTGCGGGTTGACCGGCTCGATGCCCAGTACGTGCCGGGCTTTGGCGCGGCGGCGGCGGGCGCGGCCGG
>JAYUUW010000202.1:0-5757 GCA_043754665.1 Anaerolineales bacterium
ACGCTCAAACGGCCGCTCGCCGTCGCCCTATAGTAGGAATTATCACACCTGCCCAAACGTCCTTTGTTTGGGTGACGAACCCGGCCTCAGGTCGTTGGACTTGGCGCTGCCCTCGGGCCGGTGACGCGAAGCGTCGCGGCTCTTAGCGACAGCACGCTCAGACAGCCCCACCCGCCCCCGATTTTTTTCTGAGCAACCCCGCCTCCGGTCACTGGCCGTAACGCCACCTCAGCGCGGGTGAGGCGCTCCGGCCTGACCGCCACGCGCCTGCGCGCGTGCAGGCCCAACTGTCTCTAAGGCGCCGCGCTGGGTACAGCGTTGGCGGCGCGCACCTCGATATTCGCCAGCCGCTCCAGCGCCTTAATCAGCGCGTGGTTGCCCTCTGCGCCCAGGCCCTCGGCTTGCAGCGTGCGGTAGAGGTTGAAGATCAGCGAGGTCGCCAGCACCGGCACGCCCAACTGGTCGGCGGCGGCGAGCACCAAGCGCACATCCTTCTGCTGCAGGTCGATGGTGAAGCCCGGCCGCCAGTCGCGCTCCAGAATCTGCGGCCCGCGATTAGCCAGCATCCAACTGCCGGCCGCGCCGGGCTTCACCGCGTCGAGCGTCTTGCGCAGGTCGAGCCCGCCGGCCTGGGCGAACAGCAGCGCCTCGCTCATGGCCAGCGCATGGCCCACCACCAGAATCTGATTGACCAGCTTGACCATCTGGCCGTCGCCCGGCCCGCCCACATGGGTGATGGTCTTGCCCATCGCCTCGAAGGCCGGGCGGGCGCGCGCCACATCCTCGGCCGCGCCGCCGATCATGATGCTGAGCGTGCCGCGCGCCGCGCCCTCGCTGCCGCCGCTGACGGGCGCGTCGAGCATGTGCGCGCCCTTCTCGGCCAGCCGCGCCGCCAGCGCCCGCGTGGTGTGCGGGCTGATGGTGCTCATATCGACCACCAGCGCGCCGGGGCGAATGCCGTGCAGCACGCCGCGCGGGCGGTCGCCGGCGAGCACGGCCTCCACATCGGGCGTGTCGCTGACGCAGATGAGGATCAGGTCGCATTGAGCGGCCAGGTCGGCCGGGTCGCGCGTGGGGCGGGCGCCCTCGGCCGCCAGTTCGTCCATGCGGGTGGCGGTGCGGTTCCACACCCGCAGGTCAAAGCCGGCCTGGAGCAGGTTGCGCGCCATGCCGCGCCCCATGATGCCCAGGCCGATAAAGCCAACTGTGTCTGCCATCGTCGAAGTCTCCTAGCGAGCGGTCGTTGCAGAGGCATTATGCCGCCCCAGCGGGCTTTGTCAAATGGCTGGCAAAAAGATAAGGCCCGGCCCAGGCGTGCGCCTCCCCGGCCGGGCCAGCCGGCAGCCGGTGCTAGGGGTTGTGCAGCTGCGGCAAGAAGAGCGCGAAGCGCGCCGCGACGGAGACGGGCGGCGCGACGAGCAGGCGGGTTTGGCCGTCGCCGCTCAGGCTGGCGGTGTTGTTGAGCGTCCCGCTGAAGGTGAAACTGGGCCGGACCGTCATCACGAAGGCCTGCTGGGCGTTGGGGGCCAGCAGGCCCGTGCCGGTGAGCGTCGTGGTGCCGCTGAGACCCGGCGCGCTGACGAGCGTTAGATTGGGGTCGAGCGTGTCGGTCAGCACGAAGCTGACGGCGACACTGTCGTTATTAGAGATCGTCAGCGTGTAGGTCAGCAGGTCGCCGGCGGCCACGCTCAGGGCGCTGACCGTCTTGGCCGAGTCGGCCAGGCCGCCGGGCGCCAGCAGCAGCCGCACCAGGCTGGGGTCGTGGTCGCTGGCCCGGTTGGCAGCGGCCAACTCGGCGTTCACGTGCACCACGTCGAACCCGGCCAGGGCGTTTTGGAAGAGGTTGGGGCTGACCAAAATGTGGTCGAGCACCTGGGCATTGCCGTCAAAGACATAGGTGTAGCGCTCGTTCTCCGCCAGGGTCGTGATCAGCGTGGTCAGCACGCCGCCGGCCGTCAGCGTGGTCAGCGGCGGGGAGTCCTGAAAATCGTTCAGGTCGCCCAGCGCCACGACGTTGGCGCTCGGGTCGAGGGCCAAAATGTCGGCCACCCAGCTGTGCACTTCCTGGGCGATTTGCAGGCGCTGCACCTGGCTGCTGAGGGTGGGCGGCTGGAACCGGCCCATGAGCGCATCGTCGCCGCTCTTCGAGTTCCAGTGGTTGGCGATGACGAACAGCTTGACGCCGTGGAACAGGAACTCGCCGGCCAGCGGCTTGCGGCTGCTGGCGAAGGCGCTGCTGCCGGGGTTGATCCGGCCGGGGCTGAAGCTGAGCTCAGGCCCATTGGCGCCGGCCACCACGCTGGCGGCGGCGGTGGCCGTGCCGCCGGGCCGGTCGATAAAGCTCAGGCCGCGGTCGGTCCGGAACAGGAACCCCACGCGGATGTTGCCGCCCGGCTCGCCGCCATCTTGATTGTTGACCGGGTCGATCTGGCGGTAGGTGTACGCCGGCCCGCCGGCCGTCACGATGGCGGTGATGAGCGTGTCATAGGTCTGGCTGGCATCGACCACGCCGTTATTGGTGGCGCCGGTGTTGTCCTGCACCTCCTCGACGGCGATGAGATCGGGCGCGAGCAGGTGGTTGACAATGCGGTCGGCCAGGGCGGCGAACTTGGCCGGCGGGTCGCTCGGGTCGAGGTTCTCCACGTTGAAGGTGGCGAGGGTCAACTGCGCCGCCGTGCGGGTCAGCGGCGTGGTCTCCGACACCAGCGTGCCGGGGTTGACCACCGGCAGCGTGGTCGCCTGGAGCTTGAAATTGCCGAAGGTGTAGTCGATGACGCCCACGACGGGAGCGGTGAAATACGCGCCGGCGTTGACCACCGGGGTCGGCACCAGCCCATCGTCGAGGATCAGGCGCTCAGGGTTGTAGTCGTTCGGGCCGAGCACGAGGGCGCCGCGCGGGTTGAGCAGCCCGCCGTTGGCGCCGCTGTCGCCCACCAGGGTCAGTTCGCCGAAGCTGAGCGTGCCGCCGACCACCAGGGCGTTATTGACCTGCACCCGCATGCCTTCCAGGCTCTCCCAGAAGTCAATCCCATCGGTCACGGCATCGAAGGTGCCGCTGGTTTCCACGTTGCCCGTGGCGTCATCGTCGATCACCGTGTTCGGCGGAATGCGCCCGCCGCTGCCGACCACAATGGCCGCGGGCAGCGCGTTGCCGGTGCTTTGGACGGTGACCGTGAAGGGCGGGTCGAGCTGGGTCACCGACAGGCCGCTGGCGCTGGGGCCAGCGGGGTAGAACTCGGCGACCGTGCCGCTGATCACGATCGCGTCGCCCACACTGAGGCTGGGCGCGCCCACCGTATCCACGAAGATCGCCTCGGAGGTGGCGTCGTTGCTGTCGGGGAGTGGGTCCTGCAGATAGTAGCCGCCGCCGTCCACGGCCGTCACAATACCCACCAACCCGCTGACGACCTGGCCGACCAGGGGCGAACGATGCGCCGCGCCCTGGATGTCGTGGAGGCGCAGGCTGGGGCCGGCCGCCGCCGGACGCGCGCCGAGCGGCTGGAACGGGCCGCCGGCAGCCGCCAGCACAATTGTGAAAGCTAGAGCGAGACGTCGCCGCATCGGTATCTCCTGGCAGGCAACTGGTACGTGGGCTTAAGCATAGGATAAGGTCAGTTCAGCCTGAAAAAAGTAGGCAATGGGATATAGTTTGGCCGGGCACCGGTGAGTGAAACTTTTGCTCCCGCCGGCGGTCTAGTATTACAAGACTAGTGCGCCGCCCCACGCAGATGTAACCGCCCGCCCGCGCCGTATGAGTGCATGTGCGTGAATGAGGGAACCAGCGGGCTGGGTCGAACGTCATGGATGGGTAGGCATTTGTCCTACATCGTTCTAGGCAATGCGCTGATTGAGCGCCCCTCGGATGAGCGCTAGGCTGTCAACGAGTGAATGGTGGTGGGCGCAGGCCGGTCAGCGTATCAGCAATGTTTCAATTTGGTATAAACCGCCTCGAAAACGAACCGTTTTGAACGATTGTCCGTTAATATGGGTAAGTTGGGTGAGCACATCTGTTCACCTAACCCAGCACTGGTTACGACAGGGCCGCGCGTGGGGACGCCGAAGTTCAACCCCCCGAACAGCCCTTGGATCCGGAGGAGAACAATGGATCCCATCATGATTGCCGCTGGTATCGTGTTGGTGGTAGTGCTGGCGATCTTTAGCGCCATCAGCCTCGTGGGCCTTGCCGGCCCGTCGCAGCGCTGGTAGCACCGATCGTCAGGTCTTTGTAAACGGCCGGGCCGCCGCGGGTTATTCCGCGTGGGTCCGGCCGTTTGCGTTGCCCTGGCCCCCGCCCCTCGTCCTCATTCAACTTAGCGCCGCGCCGCTTCAGCCGCCGCCACCAGCCCGGCGAACAACCGCTGCATTTCGGGCGCGTCTGGCAGGCTTTCGGGGTGCCACTGCACCGCCACGGCAAACGGGTGCTCGGGCAGCTCCACGGCTTCGATCAGGCCGTCGGGGGCGCGGGCGGTCACGCGCAGGCCGGGGGCTGGGGCGCGCACGGCCTGGTGGTGCAGGCTGTTGACCGCCAGCACGGGCAGGCCTAGCAAGCCGGCCAGGCGGCTGCCCTCGGCCACCTGCACCGGGTGCGGCCGGTCGGCGGGTGTCTCGGAAGGATAAACGTGGCGCAGCGCGCCGGGGTGCTCGCTCACGTCGCCGTAGAGCGTGCCGCCCAGGGCCACGTTGAGCAGTTGCGCGCCCCGGCAAATGCCGAACAGCGGCCGGGCCTCGGCCACGGCCCAGCGCACCAGGGCCAGCTCGGCCGCGTCGCGGGCCGGGTCGATGCCCTCGGCCAGCGGGTGCGGCGGCGCGCCGTAGCGGGCGGGGTCGAGGTCGCCGCCGCCGGAGAACAGCACGCCGTCCAGCCGGGAAAGCACGCCGCGCAGCGCGGCTGGGCCGAGCGCGGGCGGCAGCAGCACCGGCCAGCCCCCCGCCCGCTCCACGCCCTGCACGATGCCGGCCAGCAGCGCGTTGAGGCTCAGGTGGTCGGGGTCGTCGGGGCGATGGGTAGTAATGCCGATCAGCGGCATCGGCCGAGGCTAGGCGAGCGCCAGCAGGGCCTCGAGCGCGCTGCGCGGGCCGGCGTTGACCGTCAGCACGGCCACCGCCGCCGCCACCACGCAGCAGCCGGCGAGCACCCCCACGACCAGGCAGCCGGCCACCGCCAGCCAGGTGCGGTAGTTGCGCACGCGCTGGAAGCGGTAGTAGTAGCTGCGCGCGGAATTACGCAGGGAGTTGACGGAGAAGCCGCGACGGTACATGGCCGCGAACCCTTTCTCGCCCAGACGGCGCTAGGTGGTGCGGGGACGGGTAGTGGACGGATTATAGACCCGGGGGAGGGAGGTCGGAAGTCAGAGGTCGGAGGTCAGAAGTAAGCAGTCGGCAGAAAGCTACACCAATCAGAAATCAGCCATCAGCCATCAGAAATCCGACGATCCGCAATCATCACGAGTCGATGAGGCGGTAGCCGACGCCGGGCTCGGTTTGGATGTAGCGCGGGCGGGCGGGGTCAGGCTCCAGCTTGCGGCGCAGGTTGCTGATGTTGACCCGCAGCAGGTGCAGCTCGGCGTCGTAGCCGCTGCCACCCCACACCTCACGCAGCAACTGGCCGTGGGTGAGCACCTTGCCGGCGTGGGTGACCAGCACGCGCAGCAAATCATACTCGGTGGGGGTGAGGCTGAGGGCGCGGCCGGAAACGGTGACCAGGCGGCGGGCCACATCGACCACCAGTTCGCCGCGCGTGAAGATCGGCGTGGCGGC